>NZ_JADBTZ010000222.1:0-2639 GCF_020245885.1 Microcystis sp. M165S2
CCCAAATGCGTTTAACCGCTATGGGATAGAGAGGTGCGTAGTTCACCCAAGGAGAATTAATCTCTCGAAGTAAAAGTGAAGGGAATTTCTGAAATGGAATTCAGTCTGTCTATATTTGACTATACTTTTACTAACTATTAGAAGACAAAACAGGATAGACTTTTCTCTAGTCCGATCGATTTTGGGGACCATGAAGGATTTATTAGCGATTTTTAGCAAGGAATTAAGCTCTTGGTTTCGGCGCTGTTGGTTAGCGGTACTATTAACCGGCAGGGTTTTTTACTTCCTATTCACGCGCCAACCCGATTGGCGCGTCACCCAAGAACAAATGGTAGCAGCCGGGCCCGCCTCGCTGATTATCGCCATGATCACGGCCGCGGTGATCGGGATGATCTTTACGATCCAGGTGGCGCGGGAGTTCCAAGCTTTGGGTGCCAGCAGTATGGTGGGGGGAATTTTGGCCCTTGCTCTCGGTCGGGAACTCTGTCCGATTATGATGGCGATCGTGGTAGCCGGTCGGGTAGGATCGGCTTTTGCCGCGGAAATCGGTACCATGAAGGTGACAGAGCAGATCGACGCACTCTATATGCTCAAAACCGATCCCGTGGAATATCTGGTGCTGCCCCGTTTAATTGCCTGTTGTCTTATGGTTCCCGCTTTGAGTATTATGGCGTTGCTGATCGGTTTAGGTAGCGGTTTGCTGGTCGGCCAAAGTTTATACGGGATTGCTAATTCAGTTTTTCTCGACTCGGTTCACGGTTTCCTGGGTGTGGGAGATGTGCTGAGTGGACCAGTTAAAGGGGTGGTTTTTGGGGCTTTAATCGCGATTATCGGCTGTAATTGGGGTTTAACGACCGATGGCGGTGCTAAAGGAGTCGGCCAAGCTACTACCGCGGCCGTAGTCACTATGCTCTTAGCGATTTTTGTATCTAATCTGCTGATGACCTGGATCTTGTTCCAAGGATCTGGCAATAGTTCGGTTTTATTTGGACAGTAATTTCAGTTAAAAACGCTCATTCTACACCCTACACCCTACACCCCACACCCTACCCCTAGGAAAAACTTTTTCAGCAGACCCTAAATTAGTCTAGGTCGATAAGGGGACGCCGGAACTGCGGCACTCAGAACAGTCCGGGTTATCTGAGTTTTTAGCTAACTTAACAATACCCAGTTCACCAAAACTACCCCTGCACCACCTGTTTAAGGGTGGTAAAGGTTTCTAGGTTGATTAACCCCCGGCGCTGGCCTTTTTGGTTGGAAATGCCCAAAAATACCGATTCTCCCTGTTTGGGATTGCGATCAAATCGGGGTGAAGAATTGATATAAACTAAAGCACTATCGGACTCCATGGCGAATTGACGACTTTCTCGATAGGATTCGGTGACAATACAATCGGCATGACCGCTACTATACTTATTAATCCAAGCGATCGCATCAGTTAGGGTATCCACTAACCTAAAGGCCAGGGTTTTTTCTAAATAGGGTCTTTGCCAATCATTATCGGTAGCAATGGTTAAATGTTCCGGAAAATCCGCCGCTAATCGGGTATCTCCCCGCAATTTAAAGCCTTTTTCCTGCAAACTTTTAAACAAACGACTTAAAGTCGAAGAATTCTGATGGGGACTAATTAAAACTTTTTCGATCGCATTAACCGGATCGGGTATGCTGCCATGACTATCGATAATTACCTGACGAGCTAACTCCAAATCGCCACTAGGAGACCAATACAAATAACAGTTTCCCATGGCCGCACGCAAAACGGGAACCGTGGCCAATTGACTCACCCGACCGATTAAACTAGGGCGACCGTAGGGAATAATTAAATTAACATAATTTTCCTGGGTCAGCAACTCCTCTAGGGAGGGACTAGAATCACAGGGTAAACCACTCACACAATCCACCGGTAAACCCACATCTTCCAATGCTTCTTGGATAATTTCCGTAATCACTCCATCGGAATGACTAGAGGCATTGGAACCGCGAATAATCAAACTATTGCCACTTTTTAGGGAAAATCCCGCCGCTACCATCGCTAATTCGGGAAAACCTTCATAGACTAAGGCAATCACTCCTAAGGGCATCCTTTGGCAATAGGTTTGGGACGGATTAAGTTGATAGGCCGCGTTAATTACCTGTTGCAGCGGATCCGATGCTTCCGCTAGTTGTTGCAATACCTCCACCGTCGTCTCTAAACGTTCGGGAGTTAACCGTAACCAGCGAATCATTTGTTCTGAGACGGCCATCTCTCGACTGACCTCTAAATCGAGGGTATTGGCTTCTAAAATGCGATCAAAGCCAGTTTTAATGCCATTAGCGATCGCGATTACCCCGCGATTTCTTTCGTTGCCATTGAATTGACCTAGAGCCAGAAAAGCATTGTATGCTTGCTTAAAGATCGTCGGGGGGGTTTTGGGGGAACTTTCGATCATCGAAAATTTTGGGTCTGAAACCCCGTCGTTCTACGACGGCTTTACCGTTAAATACTAGCGCATTTACACGATATATGCTAAAATGCTCCCCATGGAAAAAGCCTATTGGTTTCGATTTTACCCCACACCCGAACAAGAGTCGCTATTGCGGCGCACCTTGGGCTGTGTAAGATTAGTTTACAATAAAGCTCTCCATCTCAGAACACAAGC
>NZ_JADBTZ010000223.1:0-17992 GCF_020245885.1 Microcystis sp. M165S2
GTGGTCAACTACCTAATTTTCAGGGAAAAAGTACCTGAATTTTCCCCCTGATCACTCCCATGCCTGGTACTTTTTGATTGACAAAAAGTCTAAAAGTCTTACCCAACAAGGTTTTTAGATTTATTCAGCAGACCCTATTTATGTCCGACTACTTACTTGTCCCTAAAACTGGTTTCTAGCAAGGCTTTCAAACAGGATCGCTTGACATAAAACCTGATTTAGGGGTTACAAAGGTGAGATGCTCCCAATCAGTGAACTGAAAACTCACATCTGATAACTGATCACTGAAAAGGCTGATGGCTGAGATTTTAACAAAATCTTTAGGTTTTGCCTATTGACAGGATTGACTAAATGTGGTGTAAGGGTTTCGGGCATTTTAACCTGATTTCTTGATGGCTTTTGAGCGATCGCTCTTGTTGGGAAGTTAATCGCCGCAAGTCTGAAAGGAGGGATTTTCATTGATTCACATCATAGTTAATTTGTCAAGTGCGTAAGTCCTAATCTTAATAAGATCAGACAGAAATTTTTCTGTCATATCATAAAATTAACTTAACCTAGCCAAGAGGGAATTAGCATAGAATGTGAGTATAATTCAGGCTAAACATATAGTCTGTTTGTATTCATAGTCCATTCAATCCATAGAATAAGGTGTGAGGATTGACCCATGTCAAAACTATTCAAGAATTTAGTAAAGGTAACTCCTTTAGTATTAGGTGCTTCCGTGGCGGCTGCTGGCAGCGCAGTGGCTCAGACTATGCCGGGGACACCTCAACTTAAAATTGATCCGGCTGCGCAACAACAACTTGATCGCATTCAGCGCGCCCAAAATAGTCAGCAGATTAATACGGGTGTCTATCAGGGTTCCATGTCCCAGGTGACTAGCGTTAACCAACTGCGGGACGTATCTCCCACCGCTTGGGCCTACGAAGCATTAAGAAGCCTTGTAGAGCGTTATGGTTGTATCGTCGGTTATCCTGATCGTACCTTCCGAGGCGATCGTGCTACCACCCGTTGGGAATTTGCCGCCGGTTTAAACGCTTGTTTAAACGTCATGGAACGTTTAATTCAAGATGGTGTCGCTGTACTCAGAGAAGATATCGATAAATTAAAACGTCTTGTCGCTGAATTTGAAAGCGAACTAGCGGCTTTAGGCGCTAGAGTAGATAACCTGGAACAGCGGGTTTCTTTCTTGGAAAACAATCAATTTTCCACCACCACCAAACTCAGAGGTGAGGTAATCTTCAGTATCGCCGATAGCTGGGGTGGTCAAGCTTCCATTAACAATACTGACGGTACGGTGACTGAGGGCAGCAATCAAGATGAAACTCAAGCCGTGTTTAATAACCGGGTACGACTCAACTTTGAAACCAGCTTCACTGGTAAAGATATGTTAAGAACCCGTTTACAAGCGGGTAACTTTAACAACACTTTCAACCAAAACGGTCCGACGAGAACCAACATGACTCGTCTAGCATACGATAACGGCCGGGACAACGATGTCACCATCGATGACTTGTTCTACCGCGCTCCCATCGATACTCCCTTCGGTAAAATCACCATTTGGGTTGGTGCTAACGAGTTAAACCTAGATGACGTTTTCATCACTGCTAATCCCTTCCTCGCCGATAGCGGTACAGGTGCTTTATCTCGCGGTCAACGCTACAATAACATCGTCTTCCGTGGTCCCGATGGTGTGGGTGCGGCGGTCAGATTCAATATCGGGGATGTTTTCCAAGTCACAGGAACCTACCTAGCTAGTGGTGGCACTAATGGAGCCAGCAATCCTAACCTTGGTAGCGGTTTATTTAACGGTTCCTACAGTGCGGGTGCTCAGGTTGGTTTCTCTTTCATCAAATTTGCCGATATTAACTTCGTCTATGTTCGCAGTTATCAAACTGCAGCCAGTATGAGTTCTGGTTTATTCGGTAACGTCAGCAGCCCTCTGACTGAGCGTCCCTTCGGTAACGTTGCCACTGTAGCTAACCGTTTTGGTTTACAGGGTAGTGCCCAAGTTATCCCTGGAGTCTTAAATATAGGGGCATGGGCTGGTTACGCCGATGCCTCGGCCACTGGTGTTAATAATGCGATCGGAGATAATAACACTGGTATCTGGTCTTGGAACCTTAATCTTTCCGTCCTCGATCTCTTTGCCGAAGGTGCGGCCCTTTCTTTAGGTGGTGGTCAAGTACCCCGTTCCGATAAAGAAAGCAGCACCTCTTACATGGTAGAAGCTCAGTATAAGTTCCCAGTCACCAAAAACATCCTGATTACCCCCGGTGCCTATGCGGTCTTCAACGCTAACAACGAAGGTAACGCCATTTTGGTCGGTGTCATCCGGACAACTTTCCGTTTCTAAGCTAAGTTGACGGACTCGAAAAAACGGTGGGATTTGTAGATCTCACCGTTTTTTTACTTTTAACTTTTCACTGGATATAACCATTTATGAGAAGATGGGCGAAGCGTACCAAACGCCGCTATACTTACTTCGCCTATTTAGTTGCTTATCTATGCACTCTCTGTCTTTCCCCCGTCGCACTAAAATTGTGGCCACGATTGGCCCAGCCTCGCAAAATAAGGAAACATTACGTCAGATGATCAAGGCGGGGGCGACGACTTTTAGATTAAACTTTTCCCATGGCGATCACGATTACCATCGTCACACCATTAACCTGATCCGTCAGTTAGCCTTTGAACTCAATCAACCCATTGGCATCCTTCAGGATCTACAGGGTCCAAAAATTCGCTTAGGTAAATTTGCCTGTGGGTCGATCACCCTGAAACCGGGGGAACCCTTTATCCTTACTTCTAGGGATGTGGAATGTAATCAGGAAATAAGTTCCATTAGCTATCCCTCTCTGGCCCAAGAAGTCCCGGAAGGTTCCAGAATTCTCCTCGATGATGGTAAAGTCGAAATGCGGGTGGAATCAGTGGATCGCCTGAAAGGAGACCTGTCCTGTCGTGTAGTGGTTGGGGGTGTCTTATCCAGTAATAAAGGGGTAAATTTTCCCAACGTCTATCTGTCGGTAAAAGCTTTAACCGATAAGGACAAAAAAGATTTAATGTTCGGACTGCTGTGGGATGTGGATTGGATTGCCCTTAGTTTTGTGCGTAATCCCCAAGATATCCTCGAAATTAAAGAATTAATCGCCAGTGCGGGTAAATCTATCCCCGTAATCGCTAAAATTGAAAAACACGAAGCGATCGAGGAAATGGAGGCAATTTTATCCCTCTGTGATGGTGTGATGGTGGCTAGGGGAGATTTAGGAGTAGAATTACCAGCCGAAGACGTGCCAATCCTGCAAAAACGCCTGATTAATACCGCTAATCAGCTAGGCATCCCGATTATCACCGCCACTCAAATGCTTGACAGTATGGCCAGTAATCCTCGTCCCACCCGCGCCGAGGTTTCGGACGTGGCTAATGCGATTTTAGATGGCACTGATGCGGTCATGCTTTCCAATGAAACGGCTGTGGGTCATTATCCCATCGAAGCGGTGGCAACAATGGCGCGCATTGCTGAAAGGATCGAACGGGAACAGATCAATAGTGCCGCTCGCTCTAACAATAAACAATCGATTCCTAACGCTATTTCCTCGGCAGTCAGTCAAATTGCCGAACAATTGGGGGCAGCGGCAATTATTACCCTGACAAAAACCGGCTCTACTGCCCGTAATGTCTCCAGATTTCGCCCCAAAACCCCGATTTTAGCCGTTACTCCCCATCGGGAAGTGGCACAGCAGTTACAGCTAGTTTGGGGCGTAAAACCGATGTTATTGCTCGATTTACCCTCCACTAGCCAAACTTTTCAAGTGGCGATGAATCTCGCCCAGGAAAATAACCTCCTAGCGGATGGTGATTTAGTGGTGATGACGGCGGGAACTCTGCAAGGGGTGGCCGGTTCCACGGATTTAATTAAGGTGGAAGTGGTAAAATCCCTTTTGGGCAAGGGTACGGGTATCGGCCAGGGTGTGGCTAGGGGCCGGGCGCGGGTAGCCCATAATGCCCGAGAAGTGGGTAGTTTTAGTAGTGGGGAGATTTTAGTCGTTCCCACCACCAGCGCCGAATATGTGGATATGATGCGGAAAGCTGGCGGAATTATCACCGAAGATACCGCCATGAACAATCACGCCGCTACTATCGGGTTAAAATTGGGTATTCCTGTTATTGTCGGGGTTAAAGATGCCACGAAAATTATCCGCGAAGGGGTGATCATTAGTCTCGATGCTCAACGGGGTTTAATTTATTCTGGTATTGGCAATGGCGCGGGAACTATGAAAAACTGAGTCGGTTATCAGGGGATAGGGGATAGGGGATAGGGATTAGGGAAATGGGGAAATGGGGAAATTCAACTAATATCCCAAAACCCCAACACCCTAAAACGCCAAAATCCCAAAACCCCAACCCCCAACCCCCAACCTCCAACCCCCAACCCCCAACCCCCAACCCCCAACACCCAACCCCCAACACCCTAAAACCCCAAAACGCCAAAACCCCAACCCCCAACCCCCAACCCCCAACCCCCAACCCCCAACACCCTAAAACGCCAAAACCCCAACCCCCAACCCCCAACCCCCAACCCCCAACCCCCAACCCCCAACCCCCAACACCCCAAAACCCCACACCCCACACCCCACACCCCATACCCCAACACCTATTTTCACTTGTCTATGAGCGATTCTTACTCTGCTGCCGTCGATAATCCGGCCTATACTGTTGAACAAGCGATCGCTAATATCCAGCAAAGAGAAGACCTAGGAGCGCGTTATTATGCCGCTTGGTGGTTGGGTAGATTTCGTGTTCGTCAACCGGAGGCGATTTCGGCGTTAATTGCCGCTTTAGAGGACGAAAGCGATCGCACTCCCGATGGCGGTTATCCCCTGCGACGCAATGCCGCCAGCGCTTTAGGGAAATTAGATGATCTCAGTTGTGTTCCCGCTTTGATTGCCTGTCTCGACTGCGAAGATTATTATGTGCGCGAATCGGCTGCCCAAGCATTGGCAATGCTTCAGGATCAAAGAGCGATCGCACCTTTAAAGAAACTATTAGAGGGTGGCATCGAAGTGGCCGTTTTAGTGGCGGGAAAACCCCATTTAGTCCAACCCTACGAAGCGATTATCGAAGCCTTGGGAACCCTGCAAGCAACGGAAGCTATTCCCCTCATCGAACCGTTTTTACAGCATTTCGTCGAAAAAGTGCGTTATGCGGCTGCCCGCGCCCTCTATCAACTCACGGCTAACCCCCACTATGGCGATATTCTGATTAATGCCTTGCAAGGGGAAGAATTACAGCTGCGTCGTTCTGCTTTAATGGATTTAGGCGCTACGGGTTATCTGCCGGCCGCCCCTGCGATCGCTAATACGTTGGCGGAAAATAGTCTGAAACTGGTTGCTCTCAAGGAACTTTTAGAAAACCATCTAAAAACTAATTCTAGCAAGGAAAATCTCTCCGAAATTCTCACTTTAATGGATGGTTTATTATAATCAATAATTGGTTATTTTGTATCTAAATTCAAACGGATAAAATCCAGAGTTTTTATGCTAATTCAAACTGATTATGTCGGCTGGCTGAACGAAACAATCACTCTGTTAAAACAAAAAAACTTTGATAAAGTTGACTGGGAAAACTTGATCGAGGAGATAGAAAGTTTGGGCAGAAGTCAAAAACGTGAACTCCGCAACTGGTTAACCAGCATCTTAGAACACTGCCTTAAACTCTGCTATACTGATTACGTTCAAGATTATCGAGGTTGGCAAGAAACTATTAGGCGCAGTCAACGGGAACTAGAAGAACTTTTGAGCGATTCTCCTAGTTTAAAAACCTACTGGGATCAAGTATTTTTAGATTGCTATGCCACGGCTTTAAAAAGCTTGCGAGATAACCCCGATTATCAATCCTTTAACTTTCCCGATGATTGTCCTTTTCCCCAAGAAGTTAGTCAGATTTTACAGAAAAAAGTTTGGCGATAAAATTATCTTTAAAAGTTTGTTGGTGGGGTTAGGAGACGGTCAACTCTGAGACGATGTCCGCTCAGTTCATACTTCATCTTTATGAGAAATGCTGTAAATAATTGGTTATTTTCTATGAAAATTAAAACTCATAAAATCCAGAGGTTTTATGATAACTCAAACTGATTATGTCGGCTGGCTAAACGAAACAATCACTCTGTTAAAACAAAAAAACTTTGATCAAGTTGACTGGGAAAACTTGAGCGAGGAGATAGAAAGTTTGGTAGTCTTAGGCTAAGTTTCTAGGTCATTGGTTTATGGGGTAGCCAAATATCCTAAAACAGGATAGAGTATTGATATTCATACTGTTTATAAGACGATAAAAAAATCCATGGATATACCTGAGCCTTCCCATAGCCTGCCAAGTATAAAAAAGAATAAAGCAACAAGCACTGTTGGGCGTGGAAAAACTGTCCAACTTACTGAGAAACTGGCTTTTTCAGCTTGGAATAACAGCAGTGTTAGTCTGAGTCTTGGTAATAGCATTGAACATTATGATTCTTGGGAACAACCTATAGTAATAATCTCAGACGGAGGCTACGGTCTTTTAGGATTTGAAGGTGATACATCAGATCATCTTGACTTACCTGAATGGTATGAACCTCATGTGGAAGCTTGGTCTAAGTTGGCCTTGCCAAATACAACTCTTTGGTTTTGGAACTCAGAAATTGGCTGGGCTGTGGTACATCCAATACTTGAGAAATTTGGTTGGCGATATGTTAATTGTAATATATGGAATAAAGGAAAAGGTCATATTGCAGGTAATGTCAACACAGAAAAAATAAGGCGTTTTCCAGTTGTTACAGAGGTTTGCGTCCAATACGTTAGAGAAGTCAAAATTGCTGACTTAACACTTAAAGAATGGCTCCGAAAGGAATGGTTAAGATCGGGCTTACCTTTGCGTCAAGCTAATTTAGCTTGTGGTGTCGCAGATGCGGCAACAAGAAAATATTTTGATCAAGGACATTTATGGTATTTTCCCCCACCGGAAATGTTTGAAAAATTAGTTTTCTATGCCAACGAACACGGAAACCCAGAGGGAAAACCCTATTTTTCTAAAAATGGCCAGCGTCCTTTAACAGGTAAAGAGTGGGAGAAGATGCGCTCTAAATTTAATTGCCCTCATGGTTTTACAAATGTTTGGGATCGTTCAGCTTTGCGCGATGATGAACGAATTAAGTCTCAGGATGGTAAAGCTGTTCACTTAAATCAAAAGCCACTGGATCTGATGAAATTAATTATTGAAGCTTCAAGTGAGCAACAGGATGTGGTTTGGGAACCATTTGGGGGGCTTTTCAGTGCCTCTTTAGCTGCCAATATCCTGAATCGAAAAGCTTTCGCTTGTGAAATTGACGAAACTTATTTCTATTATGGAGTCAAAAGGTTTAGTCAAGTAGTTCATCAATGTTCCCTTCTTTAATGCCAAGGTGTTCCCTGAAAGCAGATTTAATTAACTCCTCTCGACGACTAGCTAAAAGCCTGTTCCACTGTCCAACTTCCATTCCAGAGAACTGTGTTCGATAAACACGCTTTTTAAAATCCTCAATTCCTGGATGTACAATCCTGTCCATTTTAGCAAAATTGGTGTCTAATCTGTATTTGAAGCGAGTGATCAGTTCCCGTAAGAGCATTTGATACTCTTGTGTAGGCTGATAAATTCTTCCATCATTTCCCCAAGAATTAACTATTTCTTGAGCTTGAAATAGTTCTTCATCCGTTCCTTGAAATTTGTATCCATTAGTATTTGTTTGCTGCAAATTTGCTGTTCTTTGGGTTGTATCTTCGGGTTCTAGAACAAGGTAATCAGGAGGATTATGATAGTGGTCATCTCTCGCTTTAGCCACTGAAAAGCCAGAGACAACGCATACATCTAGAATCTTGGGTTTGCCATAAATTACCGCTTCGGGCAGCCAAGCTATTAGGGAAACGTAGGTTTGATCAAACCGAAAATGATTTTGACTATCTTTGAAACGGGCTGTTATTTCAGTAGCTAATGGGAACCATGCTTTTATTTCTAATCCGGGGGTAGGCTGGATGCTACCCATGAAGACAGTATCAGGAAATCCTGGATCTTGTCTTTTCCATTCACCAAACGGCGCAAATATTTCCTGCTTATTCAAAAACTCAACAGTGTTAAATTCAATCAGATTTCCCAATAGTGGTGATAGCTTTGAAATTACTTTGGCTAAATTAACTGCTGCAGCAACCGATATTGGTCTAGCAATGTCTAATAGGTCAAATCTATGTCCAGACAAATCATCTAGATATTGCGATGCAAGGCTAATAACATCTTCTGTATTCATAACCCTTCCCCAGAAGATGTGGGCTGACAAGCTTGCTCAACTTGCCTTAAAATTTCGCAAGGATCTACACCGATTACACGACTAACCAGAAGGAACTCAACGACATCTAATCTTCTTTCACCATTTTCGTATTTGGCAACGAAAGATTGCGGCTTTTTGATGGCTTTAGCGAGGGCTGCTTGCGTTAAATTCGCATCCTTACGAGCGGCGATCAGGCATCGACGAAAGACATGGTACTCTGGGCTAAAAATAGATTTCATCGTGCTTTAATTAGCACAGAAGTTAACAATTCCAAGATAAACCTATTTTAGGATAATCCCAAAATGGGATTTTAACTTCCCTACGGCCTTAGTAAACAGCTTGACACCCCCAGTGTAGCGGACGGTATGGATTCTTTGGTACAATAACGGAGGTTACTCGCTGCTAAAGCTTGCGAGATAACCCCGATTATCGATCCTTTAACTTTCCCGATGATTGTCCTTTTCCCCAAGAAATTAGTCAGATTTTACAGAAAAAAGTTTGGCGATAAAATTATCTTTAAAAGTTTGTTAGTGGGGTTAGGACATAAGAATCAGTCGTCAGGAGATTATTTTTATTTATTCTCCCTTCTCCCCACACCCCACACCCTACACCCCACACCCCTAACCCCTCATCCCCTCTACTGATAACCAATGCTTCCTACCGTTGAAACTTTAATTATTGCCGTCGAAAAAGCCGACTCAGCTAACGGGTTGCTGACAGCCGTAGAAAATCTAGCAGCGGCTAAAAGTGAAGCGGCAATCCCCACCCTCACCGATGTCCTAAGATATAACAACCCCGGTGCCTCCGTGGCAGCCGTGGATGGTTTAATCGCCATCGGCAAGGCGGCGGTTCCCTATTTACTGGCCAACCTAGACGGTTATAATTATGGGGCGAGAGCTTGGGCAACCCGCGCCCTAGCAGGAATTGGCGATGTGCGAGGATTGGACTTATTACTTGAGGCGGCGGTGAGTGATTTTTCCTTTAGCGTGCGGCGAGGGGCGGCTAGAGGCTTAGGAAATATAATTTGGTCTGATTTGGAGGAAAGTCGGGTGTCTGAGGCTCAGAAGGCGGTTTTTACGGCACTGAAGCAACTTTTGCAAGGGGATACAGAGTGGGTGGTTAGATATGCGGCGATCGTTGGATTGGAGGGGTTAGGAACTGCGGCGGTGGCATTTCGCAGGGCGATTCGGGAACTTTTAGGACAGATTCGGGAGACAGAAGCGGAAATAGTGGTAAAATTGCGCGCCGATCAAGCTCTGGAACACTTACAATAAGCCTAAGTCGAAAGTAGAAAAACTTATTTCTCTACAGGGAGAAACAATTACACTAACATTCTATGAAATATTGGCAGGAAATTTTAGCGATCGCTCAACGAATTTTAGTGGAATTAATCCGGCGCGGGCGTAGCTTAATCCTCTGGGGCATTTTCCCGATCCTTGTCCTGCTCTTAAATGGCTATATTATGGCAGAAAAAGGCAAAATTGAGCTTGCCGAGGCAATGGCTCTGGCTACTCCTCCTACCCTCGTCGGGGCGGCACTTTTCTTTAGTTGTTTGGGGGGAACCGTGGCGACGGTAGTAGCAGAAAGGGAACAACAAACGATTAAACGGTTATTTTTATCGCCTTTAAGCGGTGTTTCCTATTTTATCGGCATTTTTCTCGCCCATTGTGCGATTGCCGCCTGTCAGACAGTTTTAGTTTATTCTATTGCTAAACAGTATGGAGCCACTTTTAAAGGCTCAATTCCTCTAGAATTATTAATTATTTTTCTTAGTATCACCGCCTATGTGGGTTTAGGATTTATCCTCGGTACTCAACTGGCGAAAAGAACAGAAGATGTTAATGCTTTGGTGGGAACTTTTGGGGTTCCTTTATTAATTTTAGGCGGCGTTTTTCTCCCAACTGCTTTATTCCCCGACAATATTCTATCTCTGGCTAAATATAACCCTATCTACCACATGAATGAAGCTTTAATTGCTGTTTGGGCAAAGGGCGAAAATCTGCAAGATATTAGCTCTCATTTTCGTTTTCTCTGTCTTTTTGCTCTAGCTATGGTAGCAGGTGGTTGGCTTACCTATCGACAAATGTTAAACCTTGAACGCCGACTGTAAATCAGTTATCAGTTATCAGTTATCAGTTATCAGTTAGAAAAGGCAAGAGTATTGATTAATTTGTCTTCCCATGTCTCCCACTCCCTAATCCTGACTCCTGACTATCCTTATTACTTTATTACAAATGCTGACTATTAATAATGTCAAAAAAAATTACGGAAGACGCTTAGTATTAGATCAATTAAACTTTCATATTGAAGCGGGGGAAATTTACGGTTTACTCGGTCCCAATGGTGCAGGAAAAACCACCACTATTAACTTAATTTGTAATTTATTAAAACCCTCATCGGGAGAAATTACCTTTAATTATTTGCCAATTTCCAGAGTTACTAAAGAATTAATTGGGGTTGCCCCGCAAGAAAATTTATTGTACAAATCCCTTACTTGTGAGGAAAATCTCAACTTTTTTGCTCAGATTTATGGACTCGATCGCACCCAGCGTCGTCATCGGATTAAAAGCAGTTTATCCGCAGTAAATTTGCTTGATCGCGCCCGTAGTCCAGTGGAAACCTTAAGCGGTGGAATGCAGCGCCGGATGAATATTGCCGTGGCTATTGTTCATCAGCCAAAATTATTAATTCTTGATGAACCAACTACCGGTTTAGACATCGAATCTCGCTATGAAATTTGGGATTTAATCGGAGAATTACGGCGCCAGGGAATGACGATTTTATTAACTACCCATCTCCTCGATGAAGCACAGCGTCTCTGTCAACGTATCGGGATTTTAAAACAAGGTCGTATTATTGCCGAAGGTAATTTAAATCAGCTGCGTCAGCATATTCCTGCGAAAGAAATTATTATCATGGATACCCAGGATCAAGAAGCGGCAATAAATCGAGGTAAACAATTAGGATTTACTCCCAAATTTTACGGAAAAGATTTAGCTTTTTGGTTACATGAACATCTAGAATTAAGCGAGATTATTCGGGCATTCGACGGCATTAATATTGATTCTATCGCCCGTCAGACGATACAGTTAGAACATATTTATATGGAAATTATGAATCAATTTTAAACCCGTTTTTGAGAATTCAGGTTGATTATCGGCATTTTTTTCAGTAATTGACCTCAATTAAGCTAAATCGCCGTTTTTTTAGCGTCATGATCATCTATAATTTTTGGATAGGTTCTATTAATTGGAGACGAAATCAATGATGAAATTAACTTCTATCACTGGCTTATTGGGTCTATCGGCGGTATTATTAAGCTCACATCTACCGGCAGCTGCGCAAAATTGTCGGCCACTTTCTCTATTAGGGGGTGAAGGTAGTGAAGTTACGAAAACCGTCTCACAACCCACTGTTCCAGGTCCTTTCGGTGTTATCATAACTCGTAATAATTGGAATACCGATTGGGCAGTTCCGGGGGGTAGAAGTTTTCAGAGGTTTATCGTTACGGTTTCTGTCCCCCGGGCTGCCTCCTTTGATATCCGGCTGTTTCTCAAGTATAGCGATCAAACTAACGAGGAATTTTTTAATACTAATGGAGTACGAATCGAACCCGATAAACCCTTAACAATTACTGCCACAGTACGGGCAAATGATCAACCTTTTTTAGTCAATCTTTTTGTCAATGGTATTCAGCACATCGGTAATACCTACACCGCTTCTGTTGTCGGTTGTGAACGATAAAATATATAGGGTGTGCTGAAAAAGTTTTTTCTGGGGGCAGGGTGTGGGGTTTTAAGCTAAGAGGCATTTTAACCACCTATCCGATTAGCTGAATCTCACCCAATCCCTTTACTGTTGCCTCTTGTCTCATCTCAACAGGCAATTTAACTGCGCGGGTAGCCCCGGATCTTACTCTGTACCCCGATTGACCTTCAGTGGGACAATTAGAGCAATGCACAATTAAGGATTTTTGTCAAGAAAATAATATTAAACTTATTATTGATACCTGCCATCCCCAAGCTCAAATTATCTGGCAATTAGCGATTAATTAAGCTACCCTAACTAATATCCCCCCCCATTTGCCTCGATTTAGAACTGGCTTTTATCCGTCCCCACCTTATTATCGATTTTTTTCGAGAATATTATGTCTGAAACTATCACTCCCACCATTAGCGATCGCATCTGTAAACACATGAACAAAGATCACGGTGATGCCGTGCTTTTCTACGCTCAAGTTTACGGTAATATTACCGATGCAGAAACCGCTCAAATGCTCTCCATCGATCCTCAAGGCATGGATTTAGTAGTAGAAAAATTAGGGGAGAGTCAAACAATTAGAATAGCTTTCGAGCGCACCCTAGAATCAGCCAAAGATGCCCATAATATCCTCGTTGAGATGCTAAAAGTTAATCAAACCACCCCTTGACAAAGATCGATTTTGCGACTATCACCGAAAAAGACCAACCTAGAGAATTAGCCCATGAATCAGGTTAATAGTACGGGAATAAAAATACCCAAGTCTGGCTGGCGTTTACTGCCTTTTTTAGTCTTGGGTGTGCTAGTTTTTGCCTTTAATTCCTCCCTAGAATTAAATTATCTAGTCAAGGGTTATATTACTCTCTTGGAATTACAGACAGGCATCGTGGTTTTATACTTTCTTCTGGCTAAATTAGGGAAATCTCAAAAATTATGAGAAATAGAACTATAGCGGCTTTACTAGCCTTTTTTCTCGGTTATCTTGGCATCCATAAGTTTTATCTAGGGGAGAATTTGGCCGGTGTTCTCTATCTACTTTTCTTCTGGACTTTTATCCCCGGCATCATTGCTTTTTTTGAATTTATTGGTTTAATCATCATGTCAGATCAAGCTTTTGATGCTAAATACAATCCTAACTATCTCCCCAGCAGTAGAGAGCGAGGACTGCCGGAATCAGGTCAGCAAAAAACCGCTACTTTACTCCAGCTTAAAAAACTTTACGATCAGGGAATTATTACTGCTGAAGAATACGAAGAAAAACGCAGAAAATATTTAGATTCTCTTTAAAAAAATATGTCTAATCTCTCTCCTCGCCCTCCCGAATCTTCTGAGTGGATCTGGCTATCTTTAGTCCCAGTTTTCGGTGGGCTTGCCATTGCTAATGCTGGCAAAAAAACTAATAACCAAAGTTGGTTATCCGTCGGCATTGCCTTGACAATTATCTCCCTTATTTTCCTTACACAAGAGTCTTTTATCGTAATTTGGTTTGCCCAAATCGGCCTGGGTTTATACATCCGTCAACAGCTTAATTCCCATCCAATAGCTTCGGCAAATAGAACCGATTCTAGACAGTCATCCTCTCCTCTCGAAAAAATTGATATTAACAGCTGTTCCACCAACGATCTGGTTCATAAATTAGGGTTGCCGATTGTCTATGCCAATGATATCGTTTCTGTCCGTAATGAAGGACATATTTTTACCCATTTAGAAGAATTACACTTCTTGGCTGGCCTACCAGAAAATTATCTCAAAAAATTGGAACCTTTGATTATCTTTGCCTACGATATTCGCCAAGAAGTTGACGTTTCTTGGCGTTGTTTAAACTACCACTCCGTTGAGGAATTAGTCAATCTCGGTCTTGACTTTTCCCTGGCCGATAAAATTGTCGCCGAAAGAGAAAAAAACGGTGTCTATCATTCGGCGATCGAAGTGAGAAACCGTACAGGTATTCCCTTAAAATCCTATCAGCAATTGCTCTAATTAGCTTGATTCTAGTTATACCTTGAATTGCTTTTCTAGCAAAGACACGATCCAACTTCTGGGTAAAAAACGGGGCAGATTGACGATAATTTTATTAGCAAATTTACCGGCTACCACGTTGGGGCGTTTGTTTGCCAAGGCGGTTAAAGCCTCTTGTACCACCACTTCCGCCGAATCTAACCGGCCGTTTTTGCCCATAAAAGCCCTGGGAAATCGGGCTACCTCAAAAAAATTCGATTCCGTCGGACCGGGGCAAAGAGCGAGAATTTTAACGCCTTTGTCTTTATTTTCTGCCCAGAGAGACTCGCTAAAGCTGAGGACAAAGGCTTTTGTCGCCGCATAGACGGAAAGATAGGGCAGCGGTTGAAACCCAGCAATGGAAGCAACATTGATGATTGCCCCCCCGGCGCCGGCAAGCATCGGACGGAGAAAATAGTGGGTTAATTCCACCAGTACCAGATTATTTAACTGGATCATTTCTAACTGTCGGGCTAAATCCTGCTCGCTAAAAGCACCATAATCACCAAAACCAGCATTATTTACCAGTAAATCGACGTTGATTCCTTTTTGGTTCACCGTATCATATACTAGCTTTCCCGCCCCGGCAACGGTCAGATCTTGAACGATAACTGTCACTTTTACCCCGTATTGTTCCTCTAATTCCGCCGCTAATTGTTCTAGTTTATCTCTGGATCTAGCGACTAAAATTAGCTCCATTTGCCCTTGGGCAAGTTGACGAGCAAAGACGACACCGATACCGGTAGAAGCGCCGGTAATGAGGGCTGTTTTCATAGAAGATCAACTAAAAATAGCTTTTTTTCTGGAATTGTACCACAGTGAACCTTCCATTTACAGTTCTTAACTTGGCGGGGAAGGCATTTTTTCAACTCAGAATATATGTTAGGCTAGAAATAGAACAAAGGTCGAGGAAGGTGCAGAAATGACAGTTATAAGCTTCACTGATCAAGATATTGCCAAGTATACCGCCGCTGATATTGCTTCTTTAGCCGAACGACTAGAAAAAGATGAGTATAGCAACCCCTTCGAGGCTTTGCGGGATTGGCATCTGTTGCGAGCGATCGCTTTTCAAAGGCAGGAATTAGCCGAATCTTATCTTTATCTGTTGGATCTAGAAGCCTACGATGAGGCTTAAAGTTGCTTGGTTAAACAAAACTTAACACAAATTACTGGGGGTGTGAGACTAGCACACCCATTATTTTTGATTATGGTATTCTCTGGCTGAAAAAAGCCCCTAGCTTTTTGCTCCTTATTTCCCTACTATCAGTAACAAAGTATTTTTAGGCGATCGACTAAATTATGGGCAAACAATACAACGTTTATGGGATCGGTAACGCACTCGTCGATATGGAATTTCAAGTCTCTCCTGAATTACTGCAAGAATTGGGCATCGATAAAGGAGTGATGACGCTGGTGGACGAAAATCGTCAAACCCAGTTGATGGAAAAATTGGCTTTTGATTGTAAACGCAGCGGTGGCGGCTCGGCGGCTAATACCCTAGTAGCGATCGCTCAGTTGGGGGGTAGAGGTTTCTATTCCTGTAAAGTGGGTAATGACGAATTAGGCAAGTTTTATCTACAAGATCTGCGCGCCTGTGGTTTGCATACCAATGAACACGGTGGCGAAAAAGAGGTGGGAATCACGGGAAAATGTCTAGTTTTCGTGACTCCTGATGCCGATCGCACCATGAATACTTTTCTCGGCATCACCGGGGAAATTTCCGAACGAGAATTAGTCCCTTCAGCGATCGCCAATGCCGATTATCTCTATCTCGAAGGTTATCTCGTCACCTCTCCCACTGCCAAAGCTGCCGCTATTAAAGGGCGAGAAATTGCTCAGGCTGCTGGAGTCAAAACCGCTTTATCCCTGTCAGATCCCAATATGGCGATCTTCTTCCGGGAGGGATTACTGGAAATGATCGGAAAGGGGTTAGATTTCGTTTTCGCTAATGAGTCGGAAGCTTTGACTATTTCCGGCAGCGAGGAAATCGAGTCAGCGATCGCCTATTTTAAAACCATTGCCAAAGGATTCGCTATCACCCGGGGTGCCAGTGGTTCTTTAATCTATGATGGCGAAAATCTGCTGGAAATTGACCCCCATCCCGTACAGGCGATCGATACCGTCGGTGCGGGGGATATGTATGCAGGTGCGTTTCTCTACGGTATTACCCACGGTATGGGTTACCAAGGGGCGGGAAATCTCGCTTCTCTGGCAGCCTCGCGGGTGGTTTCTACTTTTGGGGCGCGTTTACAAACCGAGGAAATTCAATCCCTGCGCGATTCGATCGTTTTGGGATAGGTTTTGTCGGTGATCAGCTTGTAGTCAGTAGTCAGGTTTTTTCTCCCTGCTCCCTGCTCATAGACAGTCTTAACGAGTAATCCAGATAGTCATACTAAATCCTGTTTAAAAGGTATAGGAGAGTGGGAAGTGGGGGGAAGGGAGCGGGTTTTTCAAGTTGGATTGGCAGTTAATCATGCTATTAAAAAACGATTCAGTATAACGGCTAAGTTGAGCCGCCACGATTAGATTTGAGATTCTTGTGGTTCATCCTGTTTTGGTCGGCTCCAACGACTTGTTAGACCTTGCTTTGGTGGTAAGCTGACTACCTGCCTGCCACTTTCTGCTTGTCTTTTTTGCCAATCTACAAACATTGCATCCAAATCGTAGTTAAAGGATTTAGCGTGTTCTTCTCGAAATTTATGAATTTCATCCAAAATTTCATCTTGCCACATCGTTATAATCTCCTAAAAGTTCGTAAGGAGTACAAATTATGGGTAACTCGTATCCCAAATCAAGACTGATCTCTGCCAACTTCCTCTGAATTTGAGCGTTGGCAATATGTTTACAGTTCCATGTTAACAAGTAATCTAGCCCGTGGACAGTCGCCGCAGCAATGTGAACCGCATCATCAGAAGCTTTGGGAGGAAGATTGCTTCGCATAAGAAACTGGGTTGCCAAGTTGCGTACAGCCTGATTGAGTTCAACCAAGGGCAATTCATTGAGAATTTCTAATCGTTTCAAAGCAATCTCAGCATCTCCTTTGGCTACTTCATCCAAAACAACCTGTGAAATATAGAGAACAAAATCATTACGGCGATTTTGCCACCAGTCTCGTGTTGTTTCGATATTCCCCGCAATAATCAGGTTTTTGGTCGATCTGGCTGTTAGATAACCAATAATACTGGTTTCAATATAGACGGTTTCGCTCACGGCAATCTAGAAAATCCATCCAATGCCTATTCTACAGCATTTAATCTTGGTTTCAAAGGTGTTGGGTAACAGTCGTCAACCTAACCTTGTATGTGAAATATTCACAGTCAGCATAACGTTTCCGTTCACCCACCGCTAGTAACTTCTTGGACTCAACCAAGAGACTGAATACGGTCGGTGTGCAACGGTTAGACATCAGACACTAATGGTAAACGACGAATACGAATACGGCTTGGCTCAACCGTAATAGCTGATCCTTGTTCTAAATCCTCCTCGCACTCAGGGATTACTGTCAACAAAAGATTCGTAAGTGCTTGGGCGCGTAATCTTTCAACCCGAATGCGAATGACTGAAGGAGTATTCGCTACATCAAGTGCCAGCAATGTATGAAAATCCGCATCGAGAGTAGCAACAACCCGTCCTTCGTCTCTAGCCCTTTGGATAATGTCTGAGTCTTCAGCTTCAGACATCCCTATTTCACCAACATGGATAGTGTCGATTCCAGCATCACGTATTGACACTCCCGTCGCTAAAAGCGAGGGATTCTTGGTTCATTGAGTTTCCTTAATCTGACAGGACGTATCCAACCAAACCAGAGGGAATCTCTCCCCAAGCGTGAGTTCCGGTATGCCCTACCGTACTTAGTCCCTTTTTGAGAATATTGATAGCGGCGTTAATATCTCTATCTTCTACATA
>NZ_JADBTZ010000224.1:0-11853 GCF_020245885.1 Microcystis sp. M165S2
CAGGGGCACCTGAGCGACTCTCAATCTAGCTAAAAGCCTTTTCCTGTAAGGTTTTTAGCTTTATTCAGCAAACCCTATTTAGGGTTTGCGGCAAAAAGTTTTTCGTGGGGGTAGGGTGTGGGGTGTGGGGTGTAGGGTGTAGGGTGTAGGGTGTAGGGTTTTACCCGTTTTCAGAGGGTCAATTACCTAATTTTCGGGGAAAAAGTACCTGAATTCCCCCCCCGACCACTCCTAGCTAAGGCACTTTTTGATTTCAAAAAAGCCTAAAGATATTATCCAACAAGGTTTTTAGATTTATTCAGCAGACCCTATTTAGTCGGTTAAATCTACATTTCGTAGCCAAACTTATTGGCATCCACTTCTTGTAAATTAATATCGATTAAACCGTATTCTAACCAGCGTTGGGAAACCTTGAGTGCCATGGCAGTATCCGACTCCAAAGGTTCCCCCCATTCGTGGTCAGTTTCGGGATACATTTTAGTGGTGGCATCAATTCCCATTCTCCCCCCCAAACCGACCTTTTCGCTGGCAAAATCGAGGCTATCAAAGGGGGTTTCCGGGAGAATAAACACATCGCGAACCGGATCCACTTTAGAACTAATTGCCCAAACCACTTGCCGGGGGTCGCGAATATTAATCTCCTTATCGACGACGATGACAAATTTAGTATAGGTGAACTGGGGTAAGGCACTCCAAAAAGCTAAGGCCGCTCGCCGCGCTTGTCCAGGATAGGCTTTATCAATGGAGATAATCGCCGCTTTATAGCTTAAAGCCTCCATAGGTAGGAAAAAATCCCTGATTTCCGACACCTGTTGCCGTAAAATCGGTGTATAAATACGATTAAGAGCGATAGCCATCATCGCTTCTTCCTTGGGAGGACGACCGCTAAAAGTGGTTAAATAAATGGGGTCGCGACGATGGGTCATGCAGTGGAAATGAATCAGGGGTGAATCTTCCACACCGCCATAGTAACCCATGTGATCACCAAAGGGTCCATCTGGCAATACCTCTCCGGGAGTAATTGTTCCTTCCAGGACGATTTCTGAGTCGGCCGGCACTTCCAAAGCGAGGGTTTTACACTTGGCTAACTGTACCCCGGAACCGCCGTACAATCCCGCAAACAGCCATTCTGAGAGATCTACGGGGATAGGAGTGGCGGCGGCCATGATAATCAGAGGATCAACCCCTAAAGCGATGGCTATTTCTAATTTTTTGCCCATTTGTGCCGCTTTTCGCAGGTGACGCGCCCCACCGCGCACGGATAACCAGTGGACGGTCATGGTATTGTGAGACTGTAGCTGTAAGCGATAGACACCGACGTTAGGGGTTCCCGTTTCGCAATCTTTAGTAATTACTAGCCCTAGGGTGATAATCTGGCCTGCATCCCCCGGATAGGGGCGAATCATCGGAATTTTCTTTAAATCTACTTCATCCCCTTCTAAAATTACCTGTTGACAGGCAGGGAAAAAGTTACGGTTGGGTTTGGCTTTCAGGACATCAAATAAAACTTTACCAAAATCGATCGCTTGGGAGAGTTTTTTCGGGGGTTTCGGTTGTTGCAACAGGGCGAGTTTTTTGCCTAAATCTTCCAATTCTTCGGGTTTATTCAGGTTCATCGCCCAACAGATGCGTTCTACCGTTCCCATCAGGTTAATAGCGACGGGAAACTCTGCTCCTTGCACGTTTTCAAACAGTAGGGCCGGTCCCCCCACCTGTAGCATCCGATTAGCGATCTCGGCAATTTCTAAATCGGCAGAGACCGATGCACTAATGCGGCGTAATTGCCCACGATCTTCTAAAAGCTTAATAAATCCTCGTAAGTCTCTAGCCATGATGAAGAAATGTAAATAAATCCCTGTCTCTATTATCTCTTAGGGCGGCAGTTTCCGTCAGGGATAGTCACCGTTTTGAGAGTTTGAGGCGATTCTCGTCTAGAATTAAGTAAAAAAATCCCCATCTCGCCAGCTTCATTCCTAACCCTAAATTTATGCTTATTCAGCCCGGAGGTCAACATGATTAAGGATCTTGAAATTAGTAATTTTAGGTGTTTTGAGAATACCAAAATTGAAGGTTTTGAGCGAGTTAATTTAATTGGGGGTAAAAACAATTCAGGGAAAACTGCCTTGTTAGAGGCAATATTTTTGTATAGTTATCCCTATCCAAATACTATTGATCACATCAGAGGAATCATTCGTAAGCAATCTTTAGCAGTTGTTCAGGCTATTCCTAAAAATGCTTGGGATAATCTATTATTCAATCTTGATAGAAAAAATATTATTGATTTAAAAGGCTCCCAATCTAATCAAGGAGATAAATTGGTAAAAATATCGATTTCCGATTCTCTTAAAGATAATGTTCTAGTTCGCCCTGAAGATTGGCAACAATTATATAATTTTATCGCTAAAAATAAATCGGTTATTTCTATCTTAAATATACAAACAAGTTTTGACCCTGATAATGACTCAAATGATGGTCAACTGAACTATTTTTTAATTGCTAGTTCTGAGGGAATACTCGCTTTACCTGATCCAGGTGATGAGGAACCAGTAATCATTGCCGCATCTGTCAGTAAATCTTTGGAAGAATTGAGTGAGTCCTATACTAAAATAGTTTTTAATGAACAGGAAGAAGAAGTGCTAAAAGCTCTACAAATTCTCGATCCGTCCATTGAGAAAATAGAAAGTTTTTTTCTGGGCGAACCAAATTTATATCTGAAAAGAAAAGAGACAAAACGCTTACCCATATCTCTTTTTGGTGAAGCTATTAATCGTCTGATAGAGATAATTTTTGCTCTGCTGCTTAATCCGCAAAAAATCATTTTTATCGATGAAATAGAAAATGGTCTTCACTATACTGCTTACCCAGATATTTGGAAAACTTTATTCCGATTAGCTATGGAACTAGATAGCCAAATTTTTGCCACAACCCATAGTTTAGAGATGATCCAAGCTTTTGCCGATGTGGGGTTAGAATATTATCCAGAACAGGGGGCTTATTTTGAACTAGCAAGGAGTCCCAGAACTGATAAAATTATTGGTATTAAAAGACAATTAAGCACTTTAGAGTACGCCTTAAAACATGGCAATGAGGTGAGAGGTGAGTAACTTATTAATCGTCGAGAGCAAGAATGATAAAATTTTTATCGAAGCCCTAGTAAAATACTTAAATATTAACAAAATTCAGTTAGATAAACCGATTTGCTTTGAGGAAGATGACTATAAATGTTTACAGGGTTTAGATAAAGCTAAATTAACCAGCACTTTCGATGAAATTAAGGCGACTCTTGGTAAAAAAGCTATCCCTAAAGTTGGTATTATTATCGATCAAGATTCTGATACTAAGACAGAGCGACTAAATTGGCTTAACGATTGTCTGAAAAAGGTGTATCCAGAAGCGGAAGATATTAGGGAAACAAGTCAGCTTTATAGATTGACAACAATAGAAGATCAAATCACAGAATTTGCTTGTTATTTTACCAATGTGGAAGGACAAGGAGAACTAGAAACAGTTCTCAAGAAGATTAAAAGTCAAGATTCCACCTATGCGGATTGTTTAGAAGACTGGAGAAATTGTTTAAACAAGCAAGAAAAATCGATTAAAGACAAAGATTTTGATAAGTTTTGGATTAGTAACTATTTACGATTTGATACCTGTTCCACAGAAGACAAAAAACAAGCTGGCAGGAAATGCAGTATGAATGGATTTGATTATGTTATGAAAAACAAACGTCATATTTGGAACTTTGAGCATGAGGTATTAAATGAACTCAAAGAATTTTTACAACTATTTGCTGTCTAATCAAAAATCCCCCTAGAAATCTAGAGGGATCGAGGGATATATGGAGGGCAATTTAGAAGTAAATTGTGCCACCCCAGCGCTCGTCTAGACGGGGAGCAACCAACAGATAAGCAGCGACGTTATACACATCATCTTCGGTCAGATTGCGTAATTCTGGGAAGATATCGGGACGGCTAACATTGGGATGGAATTCGCTCAGATCATCTTCACCATCGTAACTGGTGGGATGTTCTAGATAATCAATCAATGCTAACAGATTATCTCTGGGGGGTTCCGCTTTTGCCAGATCGGCCAGACCCAAACTGACATTATTATTAGTTTTGGTTTTACCTTGCAGGTGACACTTAGTACAATTGGCGACAAAAAGTTTCTGTCCTTCCGTCGCTTGTTCAGAAGTCAAACTCACCGATTCCCCTGCGTCATTGAGGGTGATGGTGAGGGTTTTTTCATCGAGTTCTAAGGCACTAGCGCCGTTAAGATTGAATTGTAATACAAAAAAGACTACAGCGATCGCTGCCACAATCAAACGTTTGATCATTGTTCTCCTACTCGCAATTGTTCCAAGAAAGGGGATTTTAAGGTGACTAAAAAATTTTCTCCTCTGGGAGGGTATCGATCGATTCTAAGTGATCACGGACACCGAGAAGATCGCAGTTGGGAATAAAGTCAAGGGGACGTTTCCGTTTTCGAGGCGGTTACTCCTGAGCGTTGGGATAAAATCAGTGAGATAATTGCTTTAGCATCTTCTAGGGCGAGATTAGTCTGCCGATCTTTATAGGAGATGCCTAATTGGTCGCAAAGTGACAACACAGATTCATCGGCCAGATCGTACTCTGCCGCAATATCAGCGATCGATAGATCAGCAAAACCCATAGTCTAACGCACCCACCAAGGATAGAGAATACTTATTAGTTACCATAATTATCATGCCATTGCTGGGGACATTCTTCACAGTGATCAGTGATCGGTCGTCAGTTATCAGATGTGAGTTTTCAGTTCACTGATTACTGTTTACTGTTTACTGATCACTGAAAAAAAGCTCCCCGCACCCCACACCCCATCACCCCAGACCCTCAAAATTCCCTAATTTTCCCGACTTTTGCCTTTTTATTCCCTAAGATAGAGACTCGTGTAAACAAATTTAATTAAAATCGCAAAAAACCTGAAAAAATACTAAAATGTGATTAAGAATGTTATTTTTAGCGTTGTAAGGCTAAATCTTTCTCGATAACATTGTAATCATACCTCCACACTCTTTTGTACAAAGGACTGCACCTTTGTTAACTTATGGATATACAACTGATCAACATCGGCTTCGGTAATATTGTTTCCGCTAATCGGGTTATCGCCATCGTTAGCCCGGAATCTGCTCCTATCAAACGCATCATCAGTGATGCTCGGGATAAAGGCTGTTTAATCGATGCTACCTATGGAAGACGGACTCGTGCGGTGATCATCACCGATTCTAGTCATGTAGTGCTGTCGGCCATTCAACCAGAAACCGTGGCTCACCGTTTCGTGGTCAACAAGGAAGTGCCTGTTAATAGTAGCAACTAAGTTATTAACCCCATGCAACCCGGTCAATTAATTGTCATTACCGGCCCTAGCGGCGTGGGCAAGGGTACGCTAGTCCGGCATTTACTAACTCGTTTCCCTAACCTCTACCTGTCCGTATCCGCCACTACGCGCCCACCTCGACCGGGTGAAATTGAGGGGGAAGATTACTACTTTCTCGACCGTCCCAGTTTCGAGGAGAAAATGGCAGCCGGACAATTTCTGGAATCGGCCGAATACGCGGGCAACTACTATGGGACACCCCAATCAGCGATCGCCGCTCAATTAGCAACAGGCCAGACCGTAATTCTAGAAATCGAATTAGAGGGAGCCAGACAGGTCTGTCAAAGCTTCCCCGAAGCGAGGAGAATCTTTATCCTACCCCCCAGTTTCGAGGAATTAGAACGTCGTTTGCGCGGCCGGGGCAAAGATGCCGAAACAGCGATCGCCCGCCGTCTAGAGCGCGCCCAAGAAGAATTAGCCGCCAGCGAGGAATTCCCCTATCAAATCGTCAACGATGACCTAGAAACCGCCCTAGATGCCATCGAGAAGATTATTTTTAGCCGTTAGCTGTTGGGGGTTAGGTGTTAGGTTTTAGGGTTTTAGGGTTTTAGGGTTTTAGGGTTTTATAGCAAATAATGGGTTATTTAGGACGCTTTCAATTTTCAAACTCTTATCTGAACAGGGTTTCAGCGATGGATTGTCCTAAGCACCTTGGTCTTTGCTATAGTTGAAATTCCCCACTTCCCCACTTCCCCACTTCCCCACTTTCCCTAATCCCTATCCCCCATTCCCTAGGTTACAATCAAAAAAACTAACCGCAGCAGCAAGACAAGAAAGCGTAATGATTCCTACCGTTATTGAAACCACAGGCCGGGGCGAACGCGCCTTCGATATCTACTCCCGACTACTCCGGGAAAGAATCGTCTTTTTGGGACAAGAAGTAACCAGCGACCTGGCTAACCTAATCGTCGCCCAATTGCTCTTTCTAGAAGCAGAAGACCCCGAAAAAGATATTTACTTGTATATCAACTCCCCTGGGGGTTCCGTTTCGGCCGGATTAGGGATTTTTGACACCATGAATCAAATCCGTCCCGATGTCAGCACCATTTGTATTGGTTTAGCTGCCAGTATGGGGGCTTTTCTCCTCAGTGCCGGCAAACCGGGCAAAAGAATGAGCCTACCCAACTCGCGGATCATGATTCACCAACCCCTCGGCGGCGCCCAAGGTCAGGCCACCGATATCGAAATTCAGGCCAAAGAAATTCTCTATCTCAAACAATTACTCAATGAACACCTAGCTAGTCATACGGGTAAACCTCTCGACCTCATCGCCGAGGATACGGAAAGGGATTTCTTTATGTCCGCCGAAGAAGCCCTAGACTATGGTTTAATCGATCAGGTGATCGATCGCAGTCCTTCCGCTTCTAACCCTCCCAGTAAATAGTTGTCACTAACCCCGCCCTAAAAGCGACGGAGCTTGCCTAGACCAATTTAGGCGACGCAAGTAGAGACTACCGCATCGAGACACAATCTGGCACAGACTTCCGAATTCTTCCCTAGTTCGGATTTCCTCTAAGCTTTATTGGTAAGGCGTTGTTAGACAAGACATCTTGATTGTGTTGCGGTTCGGGACTTTAACTTTACTCTTAAGGATTATCTCCGTGGAAAGAGTTCCGGCTCTTCGTTACTTGTTATGGTTCGATAGGGTGGCATAAATCGACTAAATCCTTATCTGGCAAGAGATTTAATTGATTAGTTCGCTCTAGATCGAAAACAATTGACAAAAATCGCCAAATGTCTTTCTTTATAAGGGTTTCATCTCTTATAATCCTGTCCGTTGCATAAGACAAACGGAAGAACCTTTTAACCCCAGATCTAATCCTAGGCAATGACCCGTCGATTCTGATTGTGGGGTTATATCTCTAATATCGAGTTTTAACATTAACTGGCAATAATATCCGTCAGCACGTTTAACTATTCTTACCCGTTGAATTTGCCATTCTTGAAAATAAAACAAGTCTCGACTACCAATTAGTTTTAACTCCCCAATGTTTTTTCCATCAGTGAAAGTTATTCTCTTGGAATTTCGATTAAGTTTACAACCTGACTTTTTAAACTCAACAGAATGAGTACGTTTAGAGTATTTAGGATACCATTTCGTGCCAGCAATTTTCTTCTTACAGTTACTATAAAACCGAAGAATAGCAGTCCAAGTACGTTCGCAAGCCTGTTGATAAGCTGTAGATTTAAGCTCTTTGACGAAAGAATATTCATCTCTTAATTGAGTTGTATATCGATAAATATATTTTTGTACTACACTCTTATTTTCTGCCCAATATCTAAGACATTTATTCCGAACAAACTGAACTGTCCGAATAGCCTCATCAATGGCTTGATATTGAGATGATTTTCCTCTAAGCTTGTACCGTAAAACAAACATTTTGCGTTATCGACCGCAACGATCGCAAACTATTCCAGCATACTGCAATTACATTGTCAACTATAGGTCAGACTTGTTTTTAGCTGTGCTTTGCTGTTCTATATCGGCATTCATGAGGGGAACCCTGGGGCGAATTACTTCGCCCCTTTAAAAGCCCCGTCCCATCGTACTAAGCGCGAGGGACGAATGCTGACACTAAGTTAAATAACAATGAAAAGTTCTAACGGATTGGGTTAAGATCGAGACGTAACCCGAAAAAAATTGCAACAGGAATCGGTAGAAACCCCCCAGTCACTGGGGTTATTAACGGAAATTTTTTTACTGGCAATCCCTATGAACTATCATCCACCCTCACAGCCCCTGCCCGCCCCCTGTATTATTGATTCTGGCGTGGTCATCGCTAAAGAAGATATGCGTCGTCTCCTCGATGATCTCGGACGAGTTCGCTACATCCATAGTCTCGAAGGAGTGATTCAGAGTGAAGGGGAGGGATGGATAGTGGAAGTTTTCGCCGATTATCAGCAAAGCACCCTAGTTGCTAACTACAGTCTTTATCTCAATACCTATAGCTTCGATTGTCTGCGTCTAACCCGCTCTCCCGACGGTGAAACCTATTTTGATCTGATCCAAGACAATCGGCAATTAAGGTTAATTCCCCTGAGTAATCCACTCCAAGACCCCGATATGAAAGCCCGTCTCAATGCCGATACCCTCGAAGCCATGGTTACTCAGGTACTTTCTGCTAAGTGGGATGTGCAGTTTGAAGACGAAGACGACAACGATTGCCCCTTTTAGGCAGTGAGCAAAAATACTGATAACTGATAACTGATAACTGATAACTGATAACTGATAACTGATAACTGATAACTGATAACTGATAACTGATAACTGATAACTGATAACTGATAACTAATAACTGAAACAGTGGGATTTTCCTTTGAATTAATCGCCCGGTGTCCCCAAACTGGTGCGCGGGTTGGGGTTTGGCATACTCCCCACGGACCGGTAGAAACACCCCGTTTTATGCCCGTGGGAACTTTGGCCACGGTGAAAGGTTTGACCCCCGCTCAAATCGCCAGCACGGGGGCGCAAATGATTCTCGCTAATACCTATCACCTGCATCTGCAGCCTGGAGAAAGTATTATCGAGAAAGCGGGAGGTTTACACGAGTTTATGGCGTGGAATCAGCCAATATTAACAGATTCTGGTGGATTTCAGGTATTTAGCCTGAGTCAACTGCGGCAAATTAAAGAATCGGGAGTCACCTTTCGATCGCCCCGGGACGGTAGAATAATCGAAATTACGCCAGAAAAATCGATTCAGATTCAAAATGCCCTCGGTGCTGATGTGATTATGGCCTTCGATGAATGTCCCCCCACGGGAGTCAGTCATGAGACCATGAAAGCATCCATAGAACGCACCTATCGCTGGTTAGAGCGCTGTCTGAGGGCCCATCAACGACCCCAACAACAGGCTTTATTCGCCATAGTGCAGGGGGGAATTTATGAGGATTTACGGGCAGCGGCGGCGGAATCTTTAGTAAAACTCGATTTACCCGGTTATGCTATCGGTGGCGTGAGTGTGGGGGAAGAAACGAGCCTAATTCATCGCATTGTCCAGATAACTGCCCCTTTACTCCCCGAAAATAAACCCCGTTACCTGATGGGAGTGGGAACCTATCGAGAAATGGCCAAGGCGATCGCTAGTGGCATAGCTCTGTTTGATTGCGTCATTCCCACCCGTTTTGGTCGCCATGGCACGGCTTTAGTGCGGGGAGAGCGTTGGAACCTAAAAAATGCCCGTTTTAAGGAGGATTTCGCCCCTTTAGACGAGACTTGTCCCTGCTACACCTGTCAACACTTTAGCCGTGCCTATCTGAATCATTTAATTAAATCGGGGGAAATGTTGGGTTATATTCTCTTATCTCTGCACAATATCGCCGAATTAATCAGATTTACCCGTGAAATTCGTCAATCTATCCTAGAAGGAACTTTTGCCCAAGATTTTGCCCCTTGGCTTGAGGATGCCTTAGATGTTACCTCAACGTGATAAAATTTCAGGAAACGTTTGAAAATTTTCTTGTCAAGGTAGATAGAGAGATGGAAACTGCACTTTTGTTGGCCAAATTGCCGGAAGCATACCAAATTTTCGACCCTTTAGTCGATGTCTTGCCCCTGATTCCCCTATTTTTCCTCTTGCTGGCCTTTGTTTGGCAAGCATCCGTCGGTTTTAAATAAATCGACTCTCAATTATCAGTTATCAGTGAGCAGTTATCAGTTATCAGTGAGCAGTTATCAGTTATCAGTGAGCAGTTATCAGCTTCTGAAGGCAAGAGGCAACAGGCAAGAGGCAAAAGACAGAATCTGACAATTTTCCTACCTAAAAAGAAGGTTAGAGACTAAGCACATCAAAGCTTTTAGCTTAACCAATTAGGTCTGAGATTCAGCCCTTGTTATCGGATTTGAGTTTTAAGTGAAATGACATCTTTTCACTGATTACTGTTTACTGATCACTGTTTACTGAAAAAGCTTCCCAGATTAAAACAAAGTCCCGGTTAAATCAGCATCAGTCAAGTCCACATCTTCTAAAATTGCCCCGCGCAAATCGGCATAACTGAGATCCGCACCCCGGAAACTGGCCCCAGTGAGATCGGTAATAAATCCGTCTCTTTCGGGACTAGCACGAAAATTAACCCGGCAAAGTCGGCAATCAGCGAAATTAGCTCGATATAACAGGGAGCCGCTCAGATTGGCATAGTTGAGATCGGCTCCGCAAAAGTTAGTTTTGCCTAAGTCCGTGCGTTGGTCGGAAGTGGAGCGAAAATCCGTATCGATTAATAGGGCCTGCTGGAGATTAGCACTGTTGAGATTAACACCGTTTAAGACGGCTTTGGTTAAATAAGTGGCTTCTAAATTGGCTTCGATGAGATTAGCCCCGCTTAAGTCCGCATCTCGTAAACAAGCTCGATAAAAGTCCACTTGACTTAAATCTGCTCCCCAGAGAATCGCCTCACTTAAATCCGCTTCTCTCAGCAGCGATCGCGCGAGGCGTATTTTTCCTAACCGCGCCTGTCGCAGATCGGCACGGCAAAAATTGACTCCTGGGAGGGCAATATTAGTTAAGTCGCTTTCCCGCAAATTAATCCCCCGAAAATCTCTTTCTCCCTCCCGATAGCGTTGACAAAGTTCTTCTAGGAGCATGGATTTTTTTTCTATATCATAATTGAGGCCAAATGTCAAGGGTTTGGTAATTTTTATTTAGGGTTGGCTGAATAAATCTAAAAACCTTGTTGGATAAGACTTTTAGACTTTTTTCCCCTCAAAAAGTGCCAGCCATTGCGGGGAGCGGGGGGAAAATTCCGGGACTTTTTCCCTGAAAATTAGGTAGTTGACCACCTGAAAATCGATAAAACCCCACACCCCACACCCCACACCCTGCCCCCAGGAAAAGCTTTTTGCCGCAAACCCTATTTAGGGAGATGGAAAGCCGGCAGACTCTCGAATTCTCGTGCCCGTTGACGCATTTGCTGACTAATGCGATCGCAAACCACCTGACAGAGATCATAGATCACGGGGTCGGTAATTTGATAGTAAACGCTGACTCCTTGGGGTTGCCGCGAGATAATTCCCGCTTGGGTTAAAGCTTTCAGGTGTTTGGAGAGATTGGCCTGGCCTAGTCCGGTAGCTTCAGCGATTTCTTTACCATTCATCGCGCCTAATTGCAAGCAACTGAGAATCTGTAGGCGACTGACTTCCGACAGGACTTTGAAATAGTCCGCCACCGAAGCGAGGACGACGCTAGAGGTTTGGGGGGAGAAACTGTCTAACATAGGTAGGTAATAAAGTGACCAGTTAAAAAGGCTGACAATAGGTTATCGTTTAAAACTTTATAACTATTGACTACTATAGTTTAACTGGAGAGTTGACACTCCCCGCTCTAAAGAGACGGGGATTCTTGGTTCACAGAGATTACTTGCGAAAGACAGAATTGCTTCTGAAAAAGTAGAGGTATTCTCTCCCCAAGCGTTTATTGGGTCGAGCCCAAAGGTTCCGGTATGC
>NZ_JADBTZ010000225.1:0-2635 GCF_020245885.1 Microcystis sp. M165S2
CAGTCTGTAGAGCGACCATAAGACCAGAACAGAGTAAATCTGTTAAGGCAGGTGCGGAACCCCGCAAGGGAAAGAAGCAGAAACCTAAATCGTGAGGTTTGGGAATCACCGTCCGTTTACGGCGGTGAGGATGTCAAAGATTCTTGTCTAGCGTCGATAGGCTAACCAAAAGATGAATGCGGGCAAAATAACTAATAGCATAACTAGAATTGCCCCAAAAATCACGCTTACCCCCGGCGGTGATTTCAAGATTAACGGTAGCCAGACGATCGATAATAACAGAATTATCCCCATCATCAGGGGCAAGACTCCTTCCCCAAGGCGCTGATTCATACTCACCCAACGAAATCCCGTCCAGCGCCAAGTGCGTTTATAGGGATAGTGGGGGGCTAATTGTTCGATAATTTGGCCGTTTTCCTGTAGCACAAATATCTGTTGACAGCGATCGCAGCCAAAGGCATCGGTCAATAAAATCGGGCATAATGTCCCTTTCCGACGACAGGGACAAGGATAGTCTTGGTGTTGGTCGATTTTGGTATATTTATGCGGTCGCACAAGCTAAATTTTTGTTTATAAACGGTTGTTTTTAGTCGCTCGTGGTCAATGGCTAAGGTATTCAACGGTTGCCCAAAATCCTCAACCCTATTGCTCACGGGTAATTCCCATCTTAAGGGATATCCCTAAATTATTCATCCTGACCTTAAGGTATATTTCAAGATTTTTTCAAGCGGGCAACGCGATTCGAACGCGCGACATTCACCTTGGCAAGGTGACGCTCTACCACTGAGCTATGCCCGCAAGCCGTTTTTTTACACTCCTATAAGTGTGCCAAATCTCAGACCATTTGTCAAGTAGTTTGGATCATTTTTTTACAATGATTCATCTTCTGGCAAATCCCCCAAACCCGTAATAGCTTCGAGAACCACTTCTATCTTAGCCTGTAGTCGGTTGAACTGATGTTCCAAGCGATCAAAGCGCTTGTCAATGGCGGCGAATTTTTCGTCCACTGCGGCGAATTTTTCATCCACTGCGGCGAATTTTTCATCGATATGGCGTTCCATAGCCTCAAAAGCTGCTGTAATCCGTCCCTCTGGTTCTAAATCCAATTCCAGAGTCTTGATTCTCTCGACAGCGTTGACTAATTGCCGTCTCAGTTGGTTAATATATTTGTTCTGTTCAGCTTCGCTCATCAGTGGAACTCTTGGGGAGTGGGGACACCTAAAACCCTAAATTCTGGGAGAATTTTGTTAGCCTTCTATCAGTGCCTGTTGGGGATTATTTTCCAATAATTCTAGGGGTTTATTTTCATCCCGGGGGCGCAATTGACGCATGAGACTAGCCATTTCTAGGGCAGATAGGCCATAATTCCAGCCCAAATTACTTTTAATACCGGCCCGTTCGAGGGCCTGTTGTAGGGTATCAGTGGTGAGAATACCAAAGACAACGGGAACACCTGTCTGAAAAGCGGCCGCGGCGATACCCTTTGCGGCCTCGGCGGCAACGTAATCAAAATGGGGCGTTTGGCCGCGAATAATTGCCCCTAGACAAATAACGGCATCGTAACGGTGAGAAAGGGCGACTTGACGGGCTACCATTGGCACTTCAAAGCTACCGGGTACCCAGATATAATCCACTTGAGTGCCATCGGGATTGACATCAACCCCGTGACGCTTGAGACAGTCTTGACAGCCTGATAACAGTTTATCAGTGACGAGATCGTTAAAACGACCAATCACGATCGCAAAGCGCCAAGAGGATATATCCTCGGTAAAATTTCCCTCAAAAACAGTCATAGGTAGAAGGGGTTAGGGGATGGGGGATGGGGGAGTGGGGAGTGGGGGAGTGGGGAGAATAAATAAAAATAGTCTCCCGACTCCTGATCAAGACTAAATCACTAAAAAGTTTAAAATAGCGACGGCAACGACTAAAATCGCCCAAATTGCCGAACCCACATAGAGAAGGGGTTTCGATTGGTTCCAGTTTTGGGGGGAAGCATAGGCAACGGGGACACCAATCACCATCAGCAAGGAAAATAAAACTAGGGCAATGAGAAAAAATTGAAAAACAATAGACATGATTGGGTTCTCCTAAAGCAGTTGATGTTTATTTAGATAATTCTCCCAGATTTGATACTTGTATGGAAGAGCCTCGCTTCCACTCAACTTAACCGGACGACCCTTCCTCTAGCTCCTCCCTGAATCAGGGGTTAGGGGAGATATCCCCGTCAGACCGAATCCACGAGCATTTTAATTTTACTGCCACTGACTACCCAGTCGCAGCGGGTCTTCAAATTTTTTTGATGTCTCCATCCTTGTCAAAAGCAGGATTGTAAGGGTTAGGTGGGGGAAGTGACTCTCTGTGATCCCTTGCTCAGATTACCGTGTTTTTGCGTTTTCGCCAAACCTAGCCTAGAAAGGTCTCCAGACTGCTGAACCGCTAAAAACTAATGGTCGAGTCCTAGGTCAAGCCCCCCAAACGGATGCCAGCGCCAAAATTGACATCCTCACCGCCGTAAACGGACGGTGATTCCCAAACCTCACGATTTAGGTTTCTGCTTCTTTCCCTTGCGGGGTTTCGCACCGGCCTTAACAGATTTACTCTGTTCTGGTCTTATGGTCGCTCTACAGACTGACAC
>NZ_JADBTZ010000226.1:0-3631 GCF_020245885.1 Microcystis sp. M165S2
AACGTCATCGACCGGTTGGTCAAGAAACTGGTCAAACTAATCCTATTGAAAGATTAAATAATACCTTTCGACAAAGGATTTCTCGACTGGTGAGACAGAGTCTATCTTTCTCTAAAAAAATGGAGAATCACGTTGGGGAACTGTTTGGTATTTTATCCATGACTACAATGCACAGCAAAGCAAAGGATTAAGCCACCATCACTACTACCGAATCACCACCTATATAATAATGCTTGGTAGTGAAGCTTCTCAATAATTGATCCCCCATGACTTGGTTATATAAAACCCCCGGTATTCCCGATGAATTGTTTGAACGTTTGCCTGGGATTCCCTTGAGTAAACGCGAGGTGAGATTATTGATGATTTCCGCTTTGAGGTTAGGTGATGGGGGGGTTTTCTGGGATATCGGGGCGGGAACTGGCACTATTCCCGTTGAAATTGGCTTATTATGCCCCAATAGTCCGATTATTGCCATTGAAAGGGATGAAGAAGTGGCCAGTTTAATCCGCCGTAATTGCGATCGCTTCGGGGTAAAAAATGTTACGGTTTTTGAAGGCAGCGCTCCCGATTGTCTAGCCAATATACCCCTAGCACCCGATCGCGTCTGTATCGAGGGCGGCAAACCGATTAAATCAGTCCTGCAAGAAGTGTGGCAATACCTGAAACCCAACGGCCGCATCGTGGCTACGGCCAATAATTTAGAAACCCTCTATCAATTTTCCGAAGGCTTTTCTAATTTACAGGCGCGTAATATCGAGATCGTCCAAGCGGCAGTAAATCGCCTAGAAACTAGGGGTATTCACCAAGTTTTTGCCGCCGTTGATCCCATGTTCATCCTGAGTGGCGATAAACTTTAATTGGGGATAACCTTCCATAAAGTTTTCTTAATCTATATAATTAGAACAATGCCGCCTAACTTCTCTGGATTAACCATGCCTTGGCCACGCATTGTCAGCGCTATTTTTGCTATTGCCTTCGCACTGGGAATTATTATCGTTGGGGGTTGGTATTTCACCCTCGGCATCGGTGTTATCGTCTTTTTGGGACAATTGGAGTATTTTCGCTTAGTTCGCGCTAAAGGCATTGAACCGGCCGCTAAAACCACTCTCGTAGTTTCGCAATTATTACTACTGACGGCAACTATGGCAGCCCCCCTCACCGATGCCATGTTTCCCCTCGCTGGGGCGTTAATTTGTTTTTATCTGCTCTTTCAGCCAAAAATGGCGACAATTGCCGACATTTCCACCTCAATTCTCGGTCTGTTTTATGGTGGTTACTTACCTAGTTATTGGATTCGTTTACGGGTCGGTTTTTCTCCTGAAAGTAATCCTGTGGCTATGGCCAGTAACTTACCCCTGATGGGATATTGGCCAGAATCGTGGATGGAACCGAAATTATTCCCGGCCGCTTTGACGGTGACTTTTCTAGCTTTCGGTTGCATTTGGGCCGCCGATATCGGAGCTTACATCATGGGAAAATGGTTAGGTAAAACCAGTTTATCGCTGATTAGTCCCAAAAAAACCGTGGAAGGTTCCTTTTTTGGCATTTTAGGCAGTATAGCGATCGCCGAGTTGGGTGCTTGGTATTTAGATTGGCCCTATTGGCAGCTGACCGGCTTAATTTTGGGCTTATTAATTGGTATTGTCAGTTTATTGGGTGATTTGACCGAATCGATGATGAAACGCGATGCCGGAGTCAAGGATTCCGGGCAGTTAATCCCCGGTCACGGTGGTATACTCGATCGCACTGATAGTTATGTGTTCACCGCTCCCCTAGTATATTATTTCGTCACTTTACTGCTGCCCTTGTTGCGTTAGTAGTTTGTATCTTCTCCGGTCGCTGCGCCCTTGAGTTCTCCAGTGCTAAATTAAAGATTAAACCCAAATTTGCGATTATGTCAGGAGTCGTCTATCCCCGGGGTAAAGTTTATCTTCTCGGTGCGGGAATCGGTCAGAGCAGTTTTCTCACCCTGCAAGCGCGAGCAATTTTAGCCACGGCCGAGGTTTTGCTGTATGATGCCCTAGTGGATAATCAAATCTTCTCCCTCGTGCCGAAAACCTGTATTTTAGTCGATGTGGGCAAACGGGGAGGACAACCCGGCGCCGAGCAAAATCAGATTAATCGGATATTGGTTAATTATTGTCAAGAGGGAAAACGAGTTATTCGGCTTAAAAGTGGTGATCCGGGGGTTTTTGGGCGAGTATATCCTGAAATGTTAGCCCTAAAGCAGGCTGGCTGTGATTTTGAACTGATAACTGGAATTTCCTCCGCTTTGGCCGCTCCTTTATTGGCCGGAATTCCCCTGACCGAAAAGGATATTAGTCGCTGTTTTGCGGTCTTGAGCGCTCACGATCCCCAGTCTCTCGATTGGTCAGCTTTAGCTAAAATTGATACGCTGGTGCTATTGATGGCCGGTCAGTCTTTAGGGCAAATTATCGAGAAATTATGCCAAAATGGGCGGAATATTCACGACTCGATCGCTATTATCCGCCAGGCGGGACGCAAGGATCAACAAATTTGGCGCGGCACTTTAGAAAATATTCTCGCTCAAACCGCCGGGGTGTCCCTCTCACCCTCTATTATGGTCATTGGTCAAGTTGTGGATCTGGCGATTATGTCCTCTCCCCCACCCCTAGGAGGTAAAACTATTGTTATTACCCGTGCCGCCGAGCAAACGAGTCAATTTAGCGAAATTTTGCAAAATCAAGGCGCAGAAGTCCTAGAAATGCCCGCTTTAGAGATTCGTCCCCCCTCCAGTTGGCAAGGTTTAGACGATGCCATCGGTGAGTTAAAAAAGTTTGATTGGCTGATTTTAACTTCTGCCAATGCTGTTAATTTTTTCTTCGATCGCTTGACATTTTGGGGAAAAGATGCTAGGGCTTTAGCGACCGTAAAAATCGCCGTGGTGGGCAAAAAAACCAGCCAAGTTTTGCACTCACGAGGATTAAAGGCGGATTTTATCCCGGGGGATTTTGTCGCTGATGCTTTGGTAAACGAGTTTCCCGACCCGATTAGGGGGCAAAAATTCCTCTTTCCGCGCGTGGAAACGGGAGGGAGAGAAGTCTTGGTTAAGGAATTAACGGCCAAAGCTGGTCAGGTGACGGAAGTGGCCGCCTATGATTCCGGATGTCCCGCGCGCATGGATAGTCAGATCTGGGAAGCGTTTCGAGATGAAAAAGTCGATATAGTCACCTTTGCTAGTTCCAAAACCGTCCAGAATTTTTATCAGTTATTGCGACAAGAAACGGGAGAATTATCGGTTAATTCCCTATTAGAAAAAGTTTGTCTGGCTTCTATCGGTCCGCAAACTTCAAAAACCTGTCAAGAGTTATTTGGTCGTGTTGATATCGAGGCGCAAGAATACACCCTAGAAGGGTTGACCAGCGCTCTAATCGAGTCGAGTAAGACCTGACATCCTCGCCGCCGTAAAACAGACGGCGATTCCCAAACTTGACGATAAACAAAGCTATAAAAATCTAGGAATCTCCCCTTGACATCCTCACCGCCGTAAACGGACGGTGATTCCCAAACCTCACGATTTGGGTTTCTGCTTCTTTCCCTTGCGGGGTTCCGCACCTGCCTTAACAGAGTAAATCTGTTCTGGTCTTATGGTCGCTCTACAGACTGACAC
>NZ_JADBTZ010000227.1:0-12376 GCF_020245885.1 Microcystis sp. M165S2
CTTAATATCCTGTTCAAAATCTTCGACATCGTAGTGTACTGGAATTTGACGACTTGCCAGTAGGTGTTGAAAAGCAATACGATTCATTCCGGCAAATCGACTCGCTTGAGCAAGGGTGAGCTTCTCTTTTTGAAAGAGCATAACCGCAATTTCAGGCCTCATCTCAGCTTCAGTCCTGCGTGTGGCACTGAGAATTTCATCGGAGATATCAATACTCATGGCTATAAACCTATCTATCCCTTCCTATTGGAATAATATTATAACCTCCTTCATTTAGTCAGTTGAGGGTGTATTTTTGGCATAACTCTCTCAATTCCCATAATTTCAAGGAGGATGGTTTATCCTTTCATCCGATAGGTGCTACAATACAGATACAGGAAATAAAATTTTGATCAGTAGGGTAGAAGTCTTTTCCGTTATCTTAGAAGGTGAGCATCATGAAAAATTTAGAAGAAATTAAAGCGATTTTAGGTCAGGTTAAGTCCTTAGTAAAAGAAAAGTATGGTTCTTCCGAACTTACACTGTAGAAAATTCCTCAAGCTCCCTCTCTGCCCAGCAATGCTCTAAAGTTGATAAATATCAATCTAACAAAAACTCAAGGCCTTAGTATACAAGCTTTACAAGCATGAGTTGTTGATAGTTTTACATGGCAGGTTCGGTAGAGCCAAAAGTATTATGTCAGTGAATTAGGTATTTTTGGAGATTATGTAAAAGGAGAAGTGCAGGAAAATAGTGAAGTTAATATTCTGATAGATTATACAGAACCGCCTAGTTTACTAGATTTAGTAGATCTGGAATATTATGTAAGTGATTTACTTAAGCTAAAAGCGGATGTTATCAGTAAAAATGGCTTAAAAGGAAGAAGGAGAGAAAGAATTTTATCGGAGGTTATTTATGTATGACGCAACGGGAATTTAGAGATTTCTTGCAAGTAAAGTAAAACTCGATAGGTTGGGTTTCGCCTTTTGAGCCGATTGGTAATACCTGATCAATAATGATAGCTCAACCCAACCTACGGCTGAATCTTCATCCTTTGCCAATGAATCAAATAAAGACAAAGACTTTACCCCCAGTTTTGGCAACTATAGCAAATAATGGGTTATTTAGGACGCTTTCAATTTTCAAACTCTTATCTGAACAGGGTTTCAGCGATGGATTGTCCTAAGCACCTTGGTCTTTGCTATATTCTCGGTGTGAGAGGAGGAGGCAGATTTTGCTGCCGTTTCCTCCTGATATCTAAGACAGGATCAATTTTTGCGGTAAAAAATCTTACTGCCTTGGTCACTGACAAAATGACAATTGCGGTAGGACCGCCAGAGAGATTTGAAAATCGGTTCTTTCGAGACGCGATAATAGTCTCCTAAGACGGGACGGATGGCCTCGGTTGCTTCTTGGAGATGATAGTGGGGAATAGTGATAAAAATATGATGGGCGACGTGAGTACCAATTTGGTGATGGATGGGATTAAAGATGCCATAATCGCGATCGATGGTAGAAAGCGCCCCTTTGAGAAAGTACCAGTCTTGACCGCGATACCAGGGAATATCATCTTCAGTGTGGTGTAGGAATGTCACCAAGTCCAACCAAACCACAAAGACGATATAGGGCATGATGTAGTAGTTAAACAGAAACCAAAAGCCGTAGCTGATACCCACCCCGATTAATAGACCTAACATAAAGGTACAGCAAACGGTGCTAGTCAGTACCTGCCACCGTTCCGAGGGGCGAAAGAGGGGGCTTTCGGGCATAAAATGGGACCCCTGTTTATTAGGGGAACGACGGAAAAGATAAAGGGGATAAACAAATAAAATTAGCTGAAAACGAGCTAATTTTTCGTACCAAGCCATATTGTTATACTGGGTTTCCGTGACGGGATACCAACTTTCATCGGTGTCGATATTGCCGGTATTAGCGTGATGGGTGCGATGACTGATGCGCCAACCGTGGAAAGGTACGAGAATGGGAGTATGACTGAGATGACCGATTAAGTTATTTAACCAACGATAACGGGAAAAGGAACCGTGACCGCAATCGTGACCGACGACAAATAAGGCCCAAAACATGGTTCCCTGCATAAACCAAAAAAGGGGGAAGAACCATGCTTGATTAATCTGGTAAGTTATCCAGTAAAGTAGGGTAATGATGCCAATATCAAAAAAAAAGTAGGCTAAAGAGCGAAAAACGCTTGATTGGAAGCAACGGGCCGGGATAGCTAGACGGACATCCTGTAGGGTAAATGGCAAAAATTCTCTTTTTAGGGAGGGTTTAGGTAGGGTTTGGGACACTAGGTTATAACTCAAGATAGATGACAGGGCAGTATTGACGAAAGCTTGAGTAGCTCAAGTTTTTTTGTTTCTCGATGCGCTATCTTTTCTCTATCTCAGCTAGGAGCGGATAAGACTGAGCGATCGAGCGAATTTCGTCTAACTCACCAGAATTTTATTGTAGGGCTTAATGTAACTTAACAAAAGCCCCTAGGGAAAGTTAATCAGATTCTCCCCCTGTCTGTCCGTCTGTCCCCTTGGGCATCTATAAAGATGCAACTCGCATCGAAAAAGATTGGCTCTTCGGTTCGTGTTATGCAATGGACGAGGTTATAAGGGATTAAACCATTATAGAGAAAGACATTGCTGCGATTTTTGTCCGTCGGTTTTAAGCAAAATTTCTTGATGAGAACTCTGTTTTTATTGTTTATCTGCTTGTTTTGGGGTAAAACAATTCTTGCAGAAACCTTACAAACGAGAAATTTTATTGTCAAGATTACTAGGAATTGCCCCGAAGGCGAGGTAGTGTGCAACAATGTCTCATACACTGGAACAAGTTTAAAAACCGCAGAATCTATTAAACTTACTGGGAGAACTGTTTATCGTTTGTGTTCAGATAGAGTTACTCCCTGTCAATTTCTCGGCTATGAGTTTATTAATGGGAATTATCGTTATTTTGTCACAGAAAGTGGTATAATAAGAATTTATAAAAATGGCAGGCTTTTACTTGAAGAAAGTGGTTCATGGCAGGATTAATCGTTTAATCAAAACTGATTAAATTTTCTTTTAAGTAGGTATATAAGGATTGCAGGCGTTGTGTTTCACTTTCAGTGAGTTGGTCTCCTTTTCCTCTCAACTCAAAATATCGTTGTGTAGCTGTCGATAAGCGTATTGTTTTACCTAGTTCTTCTAAAGCACTAAAATAACTGCCAGATATATTTCCCGCATTGAGTTGATTGCCATAAGATTTATTGTAAGTCTCCAAGACTTCCGTTGCCAAGTGTTTCTCAATTTGACCCGGTGCCAAGATAATTCCTTTTTTGATATTGACAACAATGTAGGGACTTACTGGTTCATTACGAGTTGAAGTAATAGTACCATTCCGTTCCATTTGTAGGGATTCTAATTCAACTTCTTCAAAGAAAAAGGCATATGCTCCTGTCTGTAAGGGAGCTTCACCAATGTTGGGAAGGCGGTTCTGATCGCCAGGATAAAAAGCAAATTCTACAGTTTTTACTTGAGGCCTAAATTCCGCATCTAGTATTGTTTTGAGAATATTATTGACTCCTTCTAAAGCTGCTGTTCCTAAAGCTGTAAAAGGAACGAGAATGGGAAAAGTGCCGCCTACTTCACGAGCAACTTCTTGTAATGCTCCTGTCACTTGATCTAATTTTGAGTCTCCTAATCCCTGACAAAAACTACTGAATGATAAATATAGTCTTTCTGTTTTCTTGTCTTTTTGGAAATCTTCAATAATCGCTACATTTTCTGCCCAAGTAGTAAGTAAATCATGGGTCAGTCTATTCATATTATTAATGTGATTGAGGTAGTGAGCTTTAATGATAGGTTTTTCTATATCTCCTAATCCTATCTGACTCATTACAGCAAAATAATCATTACCCCATTGTCCAGCTTTATACTCTTCTCTATACTTACTATAAAGTTGATGTGAAATAGTATTTATAGAGACGGTAAAATCTTCAGAAGCAGCAATTAAAGCATTATCATCTTTAAGGAATGGATCGAGTAATGGTCCGGGTTCCGTAATCGGTACTCTGCCGATGGTTGTGAGTGTCATTTAAGCATCCTCCTAAGTGTATATTTATAAAGTTTTACATGGCATCAATAGTTCCATCTGACACCTTTTTCGCCTCCCGTTTTCCATCCCTTTCCATTGCGACAATCAATATGAACGAAGCCCTTTTTCGCCCCCCAACCCAATGCACCATACCAGTGTTGATCTACCCACTTTTGAAATTCAAACACATCTCCATGAGCAGGGCAAATATCGACCGCAGTTCCTCGGATATGCTGCGAGTTACTTACCCCTCCCACAGCACGATTGATTTGCTCAGGGCGATACCCAGAAGTGATAATAATGGGCTTACCGTAGTCAGTGCGAATCTTCTCCAACTCTCGCATAATCGTGAGTATGTTATTTTGCAAAGTGGTGTCGTGCGGAATGCGTCGGGGGTCGTTTCGTAAGTTTTCTCCTAGAGTGAAATGGGGGGTTAAATGGGTGGACATATCACTCCAATCTACATCTTTCGGAGTCAAAATTTTGGGCATTTCCCTAACCACTTCGACTTTGCTAACCTGATCGCTAGATTCTGTCGCTGCCTTGCCTGTTTCGGGCTTTGCGGCTAACTCTTCCGTATGTAAAGGTGTAGATGGTAATTGTTTGATAACTTGACAAGCTTTATCGTAATAACGTTGACGATCCGATAGTCCGTTATAACCACCATTAACCTTTTGTGTTACCTCTCTAACAGTTCCACCTCGATCGCAAAGAGCATTCATGTTATTATTCTTCCACCAAAATCCGGCACTGTTAAAAGGATAAACCTGAGCAACATAGCTATGTCCCTGCATCACGTTTTGATCCTTTATAAAGTCCGCAAATTTCTGATAATTATGCCGTCCAGTTAATTGAATAACACCAGCACCTTTATATTTACGACCATCACCGGGAGAGGTATTTCCTAAATTACGGCGACCTTCATAAGCACTACCACTGGCAAGTTCTTCCATCCAACGCAGTCCTCCACTTTCATGGGCTGTTTGGCTGAGGAAATGTCTAATTCGTGGCACTGTATTAATTTCAAATCGCTGTAAACAAGAGTTTAAGTCATTGAATTGTTGATCACTCATTTTACGTCCATAGACAGACTCAGCTTGCTGGCGAGTTACAATATTACCGCCTTGATGCTGACTTGATTCTGGCGCGGATACAGATGAGCGGCCATTGTCTTGGCTAGATTTTTGCCAAGGTAAATGCCAATGATCCGACCAAAGATACCAAATGCCAGCACCGTAGTCTAACTCCACTAGGCAATGTCCGTCAATTTCTTCTGAATACTTGAGGACGTTGTACTCTTTGCCCACAGGAACTTCTTTTTTCTCGTTTTCACCGAGTTGTGATGAATCAATAGGCTGCTTTTTCAGATAGGTTTTAGTAGTTGCCTTGATGATGGTATTGGGGGGCGCAATGAGCCAATTTTCGGGTTCTACCTTTGTAGTTGTAGCTGATCTTTGAATTGAGCGGGTGGCTGCGGCTTTGAGGGTTCCTCTATTTGTTAGGGAGAGGGCAGAAATTCTTGATAATTGGTCAATGGCTTCCCGCGCTGAACCATTTTTACTGGACTGGGGAACAGATGATAGTATTTTGTCTTCCCAAGGTAAGTACCAGTGATCTGACCAAATATACCAAATTCCCTGGCCGTAGTCTAATTCAACGAGGCAATGTCCATTAGATTCTTGTGAATGCTTGAGGATTTTATACTCTGTACCCACAGGAACTTCTTTTTTCTCGTTTTCACCGAGTTGTGATGAATCAATGGGTTGTTTTTTCAGATAGGTTTTAATGGTTGCTTTAATCTTTGTATTGGGGGGGGCAGCGACCAAATCTTCCCGATGCTGGGTTACTGATAACGTTGAAGTGACAGGTTTCGCCGCCGCAGAAAGTTGAATTTTATCAAGTAAGGCTTTTCCGTTAGTCTGTTGACTTACCCAATCTTGATTTTGGATAAGCCAGTTTTTTATGGAATTATTTCCCCCATCTACTCCATCACTTTCATACTCGTCAATAGCTTGTGCTAGTCCTTTCCTCTGCTCAACAGCAAACAAATCTTTTAAGATATCATCCCTTGATTGAGAATTGCCAAGGCCAATTCTGGCGATCGCCCGATTCATTTCGTACTTCCAGCTATCTCCCTCCGTTGATGACCCCGGTATTCGTAGTTCGATGGCGCGATCGAGATAGGAGATGGCTTGGTTTAAATCAGGAGGCTGTGAACTGATGTAAGCATAACCTAACTCTGCATTATACGAGGGATTATTGTTATCACTGGCTACCAGAGCCTCAAAAATCGGAATTGTTCTATTGACCCGATCTTTAAATGTTAGAGTTCTCCTTCCCAAGCTACGGGCATCATGGGCAAGATTAAAAGTACGTTCTTTAACATTCTCACTAGCGGCTTCAAGTTTCTCTTGGAGTTCTGATAATTCGGATAAATTTAGCCCTTCTTGAATCTGTAGGTTGACTAGATCGAGGATGTGCTTTCTTTCTTCGAGTTCTTTTGCCTGAGATTCTGCTTTCTCTTTGGCTAGGTCAGCCGTTTCTATACGGTTAATTACCTTACTTAATGCCGCATCTAGGATGGCTTTACCGCCGTAGCCGCCCACCAATCCAGTGACAAAAATTGTGATTTCCAAGCCAGGTTTTCCAAGTTCCTGGGGTAAGAACTTATAGGCAATAAGTGACCCACCTATTCCAACAAAAATTTCTCCCAAAAAGCCGGGGTTGAGATTATTGGGATTTTTCTTACTCCAAGACGGCAATTCTAACTCGCCGTCAAGTAATATGGAGTAAAGTAACCCGCCTAATGCCCCAGCCAATACCAGACTTAGATAGAGAGGATTTATATTTATATTTATATTTTTGAAGAAACCAATAATATTAATGGCTTTGACGACTTGGATACACTCTAAGGTTCTTTTTGGATCTGGTGGACAGGGAGACGTAGTTGTAAGACTGATTAACCAAGCAAAGCCAAGAGCCATACCAAGTCCCAAGAAAAAGGTCAGGAGGAAATTAATAGCTTTGGGAATGGGAGGAAATGTTAGGGGAGGTTTTTGTTTTGCTTTTTTCATGAATTTAGACTCCAAAACTCAGTTTGTTTACTGTTGAAAAATTATTTTTATTGGCAGGGATTAATGGGCTTAGATGACTCAATCTCGCTGTTACTTATACGCCAGAATTATCCTGTCCGTTGCTGCTATCGTTATTCAAAGAGCGGAGCGATTTACCTAATAAATCTCCTAACTTACCATTTAGTAAAGATTGGATCAGTAACATACCACTGGTGGAAAGCATCAACTTGTTAATCTCTTCTCCATTTCCATTGGGAAAAGTATAGATATTGGAGTCTCCCAAAATCCCTGCTTGGGGAGCTAATGCTTTGGCAATTTCAACAACCTGGGGTAAATTTTCTATTAATTGAGGTGCTAGATCCCGAACCATTTTAGCCGTGCGCTCGGCATCCGTAGCCGGTATGAGATGGTAACGCTTGCCTTCTGCTTCTGCCAAACGTTCGATAGTTTTTGCTTCGTTCTCCACTGACTCTGCGGCTATTTCCGCTTGCAGCTTCTGGCGTTCTGCTTGGGCTTTTTCAATTGCTGTAGTAACAGCTTGTTCTGCTTCGGCGCGTTCTATTTCTGTTTCCAGCCGTTCTTTTTCTTTACTAATAATCGAGATGGTTGCAGCAATTTCTCCCGTTTCTATTTCTTGATTGACTGTTGCTTGTTTTAAGCGAAACGTTTTATTTTTCTCAATTAAGTCTGTGTCTTGTAGGAGCTTGTTAAGTTGAATTTCAATCTCTGTTTTGTGTTTGAGGGATTCTAGCTCTTTTTTGTCGTTTAACTCAGCAATTTCGAGCTTTTTCTTTAAAGCTAATTCAGAGGTTTCAATCGCCTCCTGTAGTTCTTTTTCTTTTTCATTTTGGTATTTTTCTATAATTAGCTCATGATCAGTCTTCCTCTTTTCGACTTTTTCCAGTGTTTCTAAATTTTTCAAAGATGTTTCTTGATGTATAAGCTCTTGATTTTCCAGTTCAATCCCTATCTCTAATTCCTTTATTCTTATATCTCTGCCTTTCTCTAATTCCTGTTTTCGTATTGTTTCTTCCGTATCTAATTCCTGTTTTCGTATTGCTTCTTCCGTCTTTAACTCTTCCGTACGAGTTGCCAGAATTGCCGGTTGAATAACTTTTGTTCGAGCCTCAACTGCCTTGGCATCGAAATAGTTGTCAGCAGTATAGTTGGCACTCTCTTCAACTTCACCAATAACGATATCTCTAACAGTTAATCCTAGGGGATTTAGGCAGTTACCAAGTATAGTTGTCGCTTCTTTTCCCACCTCTGTGCGATTTGTATGCAGATAGTCTAATGTATGTTTACTGGCACTTCCTCGTAGGGCGGTTTCGGCGCGTTTTTTAACAGCTTTTTCTACGGCTACGGTTGAAATACTGTCTTCTTCTACCAAAAATTTTTGAGCCTTTTGGTTGTCTTCTTTTGTGTCGGCAATATAGACATAAATTGTCGCTTGTACACTGGCTCGTAAATAATCCTGAGTACGAATATTTGATACTTCTATATCAACAGCAAATTCTTGGGATCGAATCGTGTCTGAGTCTGGTTGTGGTTCAGTCCATACCTTTAAACCTCCAATAATTTTGTCTTTTTGCGACCACAAAGAAACCAGTATCAAAGTAACTACAACAGTTACTCCTATCGGCACTAAAGGGAAACTGCTGTTACCTGACGGTGGATTTGATCGGGAAGGATCAGGGGAAGATTGAGCGACAATAACAGGCTCTGTTTGGCTGGGTTGTACTGCTCTCATATGGTAAAGATTCAGATCAGGAAATTCCAGCCATTTTAACATTTATGGTTTTTCGGTAGATAATATGTTAACAAAAATTTATAACCGTTTAGGGGTAGAGCCGTTTCATTTAACCCCATATTTCGAACTTCAGTCTTATTCTTTTTATGATAAGTTTAACTTATATAGTAGTGATCGATCTCTGTGTCCTTTGTGTCTCTGTGGTTCGTTCCACGCACTCGTCCGCAAGACCGTATCTTATAATACATTTTACCCACCAAACCCGGGAGAGCCAACGGATTTAGTATTAGAGATAATTGGCTGTTAAAACCGAAAAAAAGGGGTAAACAAAATTCACCCCCAACAGAGAAAGTAATAATCCTACAAAGTGCTGATAAACTTATCAAGGCGATCGAGTCCTTTTTCAATCGTCTTTAGGTCTGTAGCATAGGAAAGACGAATACAATCATCAGCACCGAAAGCAATACCGGGGATAGCGGCTACTTTTTGGGTTTCGAGGAGTTTCTGACAGAAATCCCCTGATTTTAAACCAGTTTGACTAATATCGATAAACACATAAAAAGCACCGTTGGGAGTAGGACAATCGAGTCCTGGAATTGCTCGCACTCGTTCTAAAATATACTGTCGGCGCTCGCTAAAAGCTTTGACCATTTCCTCGATGCAATCTTGGGAACTCGCCAAAGCAGTGATCGCACCGTATTGGGCAAAAGTGCAGACATTGGAGGTACTATGACTTTGGATCTTAGTCATGGCCTTGACAATTTCCACCGGTCCTGCTATGTAACCGACGCGCCACCCCGTCATCGAGAAAGCTTTAGCAAAACCATTACTAATAATACTGCGCTGAAAGATTTCCGGACCAAAAGAAGCGATACTGCGGTGAATTGCGCCATCGTAGAGGATTTTCTCGTAAATTTCATCAGAAACCACTAAAATATCCTTTTCAACCACAATTTTTGCTAAAGCGGCGATTTCTTCAGGAGTATAGACAATGCCGGTGGGATTAGAGGGAGAATTGAGGACAAATAACTTAGTTTTCGGTGTAATTGCCGCTTCTAGCTGTTCGGGGGTGATTTTATACTGATTCTCTAGGCTAGTGTTGACGATAACCGATGTTCCCCCCGCTAATGTCACCATTTCAGGATAACTCAACCAGTAGGGTGCGGGAATAATTACTTCGTCCCCCGCTTCAATTAACGCCATGATTAGATTGTAGAGAGACTGTTTACCCCCATTGGTAACGATGACATTATCGGCATTGTATGCTAGTTGATTATCCTGCAGCAATTTCTCGGCGATGGCTTTTCTTAACCCCGCTTCCCCAGCAGCCGGTCCGTAGCGAGTTTTTCCCTCATCGAGGGCCTTTTTCGCGGCAGCTTTGATGTGAGTGGGTGTGTCGAAATCTGGCTCCCCGGCGCTAAAACTACAGACATCTTCGCCGTTTTTCTTCATTTCCTTGGCCAGGGAGTCGATAGCTAGGGTAAGGGAGGGGGTAACTTGATTGACTCGTGACGCTAGTTTCATGGTATTTTACCCTGACAGGGCTTTTCTGATGACCTACACAACCTTTAGTATTGTCCATTACCTCGATTGTTCTGGGTGTTTTTTTATATAATCTCCGGAATTGCCTGGATTGGGGATGCGGATGCGGATGGGGTGATGGGGAAGTGGGGAGGGGGGAGAACAAAGCTGCCTTTTGCATGAGTGCCTTCGTTATTGAGGATGTTTTCTTTTCGTGGTTTTTTGTTTGCTGGTAGAGAGTAAGGGAGTGGTTAATTTTTCATAGAGTTCAAAGAGGTATTCAATACGGTTTAATTCACTGGTAAAGGGTTGGGGACGATAACACAAATCAACGGCTTTGTCAAGTTTTTGGTGAGCTTTGAGCAAGTCGGGAGGCATGGTTAAAGGATCGTATAAATCCGCAAGGCTACTATCAGGATATTTTACCCTAGTATCTAGCACAGCTTGAGCGCAAGTCTCGACGGTTTGTTTTTGTTTGTCGGTGATATTTTCTGGAAAAGGAAAATTATTATAAACAATATCTTTTGAGTAACGATAATCACTTTTTAATCTTCCACACACATATTTAAACCATGCCATGTGCATTTCTGAAGTTAAGATACCAAATAAATATAGATTTGCATTAGGAATTAATAAAACTTGATCGTTACCAATCACATTTTTATTCATAAAACCTATTGGAATATATTTTCTTCTTTCAGATGAAACACGGGGAACAAGTAAATAATTCGTTTCGGGTTGTGCTATTTGACAGAATAGAGTAGGTGTCGCCGCAAATTTACGAGTAGAAGCAGCTTTACTTTTTAATCTAAAATTTTTAACCTTATCTACTTTTTTTATGACTTCTGGTAATGTCTTTAAGTCCCTGGGAGAAATATCAAGTAACCATAGACAGTAGCGACTATAACCATTAATAAATTCTTGCGCTCCTGTATAAGGTCTAATCCATTTTTCTGCCTTCGGCTCTAATTTTAAAAATTCTTCTTTTTCTGGTTCTGTCAAAATAAAATTACCACCATCTCTTGGCATACTACCAAAACGCATTAATGGAATATTAGATAAAGGAAAACTTCGATTATAAATAATGATATCACTTCCATCAACCAAATAGGGATTAATATTATTAGACTGAACAACTAATGATTCACCTTGAATATTTTCATAATCAAATAGTATTTTATTTGTTATATTAAAACTTCCAAAGCCAATAATTACACAATGAACTGCGGCGTTTCCTTTTGCCTCATTACTCCATTTAAAAGTACGATGGGCAAAATGAATTTTTAACTGATATTTTTGAAAAAGAATATTCCAAAGTAATGCAACTTGCTCCCCTTGAGATATAGAATTTGTGGAAACAAAAGAAACCCTGATTCTATTGCCCTGAATTATTTGAGCAGCCTTAATATACCATGCACACACATAATCTAAAACGCCTATTCCTTTCTCACCGTCGAAAACATAAGCCATATCATTCCTTTGCTGTTCGTTCATAATCATCGCACCAACAAAAGGAGGATTTCCTAAAATAAAATTGAGCTTCTCTTTTGATATAACTTCCTCCCAATCAATCCGCAAAGCATTTCCATTAACAATCTTTGCCGCTTTCTTTAATGGTAAACGCAGAAAATACTGACCAAAAGTATTACTAACCTTAATATTCATCTGATGATCAATTAACCACATTGCCACCTCAGCAACTCTTACCGCAAACTCATCGTATTCAATACCCGCAAACTGATTGACATCTACCTGAATAATAGCACTAATATCTGTTACTAACTGTCCCGTTTTATTTAATTCCTGTAATACCAAAATTTCTAAATTGCGTAACTCACGATAGGTAATAATTAAAAAATTGCCGCAACCACAGGCAGGATCAAGAAAATATAAATTAGCAATCTTTTTGTGAAATTCTAGTAATTTATTGCGATTGCCTTTAATCTTCTCAAATTCTCTGGATAAATCA
>NZ_JADBTZ010000228.1:0-8772 GCF_020245885.1 Microcystis sp. M165S2
GCCAAGCTTTTCTGGTCGGAACCCCCTAAGCCGAGTTTTCAAGGTGCTGCGCCGTCCACTTGGTTTTCGAGACTGGCCTTTTAATTCTAACGTAAAGCCAACCTAGAACGGCGGGGTTTCAGACCCAAAATTTCCGATGATACTACCATGATCATTATTTCTGGGGAGACAGGGGAAGTTCGATAACTTGTTCCCTGTGCCTCTACCCTAGAACCAGTTTGATAATTGTCTTCTACTCAAAGTCTTTGCGTCCGGGGTTACGGGTAGGATCGCCAGAAAGGAAGCCAAAGATAAAAAGTAAGACAAAGAAGGAAACAACGATATAAACGGCGATTTTTAGGGTTAACATTACTAAGACGTTCTCCTTAGACTAGATTAATTCAATAACAGGGGTGAGCATACCTTGACCTACTTTACCCTATTTGGGCGATCCCTGAACAGAGAAAAGCGATCGGTTATCAGTCGTCAGTTATCAGTTATCAGTGAGCAGTGATCAGATGTGAGTTTTTAGTGGACAGTCTTATCAGTGATCGGTTATCAGTGGGAGAAGAGAATATTAAAGGACAGTTTTCTGCTGTCTTTTCACTGTTTACTGGTTACTGTTGACTTATCACTGAAAATACGACTAAATAGCCTATTTTTAGCCAATTTATGAATAATCTCGGTAAATTGTATGTGGTGGGAACGCCGATCGGCAATTTAGACGATCTGACTTTGCGGGCCTTGGCAACTCTCAAAAAAGTCGCTCTAATTGCTGCCGAAGATACCAGACACACAGGGAAATTATTACAGCATTTTGATATTCCAACCCCTCAAATTAGTTACCACGAACATAATCGCCTTTCCCGTCTCGATGAGTTATTAAATATTCTCAGCCAAGGTCAGGATATCGCTTTGGTTACTGATGCAGGAATGCCGGGGATTTCTGACCCAGGTTATGAGTTAATTAAAGCTTGTATAGAAGCTAAGATCGAAGTGGTTCCCATCCCCGGAGTAACGGCGGTAATTACTGCTTTAGCGGTGTCGGGATTACCCACGGAAAGATTCTGTTTTGAAGGATTTCTTCCGGGTAAGGAAAAGCTGAGACAAGAACACTTAGAGAGTTTAAAAACTGAAACGAGAACGATGGTTTTTTATGAAGCACCTCACAAACTTATTAAGACTTTGGAGGATTTACGAGAAACTTTCGGCCCAACGAGAAAGATAGTTTTAGGTCGGGAATTAACCAAGCTTTACGAAGAAATTTGGCGAGGAACTGTCGCCGAGGCGATTAATTTATATCTGGCGAATAAAACTCCTAAAGGGGAATTTACTATCGTAGTTATGGGCAACAATCGGTTCGATACTATCCAATTATCCGACGAGGAATTAAAACGGGAATTAAAACAAATTATCGAAGGAGGAGTTAATCGATCGCAAGCCAGCAGACAATTAGCACAAGTTACTAATTTGTCCCGCAGTCGTTTATACAAATTAGCCTTAGAAATTTGATGATTATCAATTTTTATTCCCACCGCTAACCCTCGATTACTTAGCCGATTGAAGTAACAAAATTCCCCCGGCAGTTAATCCTAAAATATTGGGCAACCAAGCGGCCATCAAGGGGGTTAAAACTCCCCCAATGCCTAAGGAACTGGTGACAAAAGATAGGAGATAATAGGAGAAAATTAGGACGATACAAATACCGAAACTGGTGGCTTTATTAGCATTTTGCGGACGTAATCCCAAGGCTGCCCCAATCATCCCAAAAACTAAACAAACAAAGGGTAAAGATATTTTCTGCTCGATCTGAACCTGTAGTTTTCTAATTTTGGTAGGATTGCCGCTTAATTGCAGTATTCCTAGGTATTCCCGCGCTTGTCTTAGGGTCATTTCTGAACCATCTCGCGCCCGAAAAGCTAAATCTAAAGGGGTACGAGGTAGGGCTAATTGTTGATGTTGAAATCGTACAATATTACGATAGGAACCCTTAGGATCAATTAGATAAATTGTGCCGTTATAAAAATCCCAGATATTTTTTTCAATATTCCAAGAAGCTGATTCTGAGGTAATAATTTGATTAACTTCCGGTTGGGTGCGATCGAGAATGGTTAAACCTAGCATTTCTTGACCGTTAAATCTTTCAGCATAAAATAACCTTCTTAATACCGTTTGCGCTTCCCCTCCATCCGGTGGCCGCACTTTGCCGTATTCAGGATAAATAATATTATCTTCAATAAAAGATTTGCGATTTGGTCGCAGAGCTTTGGTCATGGTAGCATTAGCTTCATAACTGGCAGCTGGAGCCACATAATCATTAAAAACGTAGGTTAATCCCGTCACTATTAAACTTAGCACAATGGCGGGAATTATGAGGCGATAAACACTAATTCCAATACTTTTCAAAGCAATTAATTCGCTATCACTGGCTAAACGACTGTAGGCCATTAAAGCCGCTAAAAGTATCGACATGGGAAAGGCTAAAACGATAAACTCTGGCATTTTTAATAAGAGAATTTTTAAGGCCAAAGTAAAAGGTAAACCCGATTCAGTAATCCGTCGCACTAAATCAAATAAAGTACCGATCGCCACTCCCAAAGAAGTGAATAAACCCATACCAAATAAAAAGGGCAATAATAACTCGACAAAAATATAGCGGTCTAAGATGCTAAATCCGGGTATTCTACTTAAATTTCCTTGCCAATTGCTAACTTTCATGATATAATGCAGCGATTTTTTTATTAATAACAATTATCGGAAAAAATTATCACCCAAATAATACTGACGCACCAGAGGATTATTATAAAGTTCTTCGCCACTTCCCGCCGCTAAAATCTGCCCTTCGCGCATAATATAAGCCCGATTAGTGATAGCCAAAGTTTCTCGCACATTGTGATCAGTAATTAAAATTCCCATCTGACGATCCCTTAAACCGGCGATCATCGCTTGAATCTCGGACACAGCGATCGGATCCACCCCAGCGAAAGGTTCATCTAATAATAAAAATCTTGGTCCGTTGACTCCCACCGCTAAAGCGCGAGCTAATTCCGTCCTTCTTCTTTCTCCTCCGGAAACGTAGGCTCCTTTAGTGCGAACAATCTTATCGAGGCGAAATTCTTTTAATAAATCATAGAGACGATTTGCCCGTTGGGAAAAGGGAACCCCCGACTGTTCTAGGGCTAACTGAATATTTTCTGATACAGTTAAATAACGAAAAATACTGGCCTGCTGCGTCAGATAGCCAATACCCAGACGCGCCCTTTGATTAAGGGGTAATTTGGTAATTTCTTTTTGATCGAGCCAAACGCGCCCTTGATTCGGTTTAATTAATCCCGTGGCGATATAAAAAGTTGTGGTTTTCCCCGCACCATTTGGTCCTAATAACCCGACAATTTCTCCCGGGGCCACAGTAATACTCACCCGGTTAACTACGAGCCTTTTACCGTAGGATTTATGGATATTTTCTAATACTAAAGTCATCTTTATCGGGGGATGGGGGTTGGGGAAGTGGGGAAGTGGGGAGAAAAAAAGCTGACTCCTGAATTCTGTCTCGGAGACTACTGACTCCCAATCACTGCGGGTTAATAATTGGGGCAGCGGGGAGGGAAGGGGAAGGTATGGGTGCGGGTGTCGGAGAAGCAGCCGGTTGGGGGGAAGTTTCGTTATCTTTGACTAAATAAATTGACTCCACCTGCTGACTGGTTTGGGGAGTAGCGATAAATCTGCCCTCATCGACTAGATAAGTCATCGTTTCGGCGCGGATACTGTTGCCTTCCTGCAAAACGTAAACGTTACCCGTCATCACTAAACGACGTTCGCGGCTAAAATACTGAGCTTGGGCGGAAGTGGCCTGCATTTTGCGGGCAGGATAGAACACTTGTACGTTACCCCTCGCAGTAATTACCCCCGTTTTTGAGTTTGCCTCTTGAATATCCGATCGCACTGTCATGGCATTACCGGGTACAATGTTCTGCTGTGCTTTGACTAGGGGAGAATTGCCCAATCCCATGATTAAGCTAGTAGAAACGAGGGAAACTAGCCATCCTCTGATTTTTGTGTATCTTGCTCTCATAGAAATGTCGCCTATAAGTAAATGGTTTCAATTAAATTGAAGATAGATTTTGTCTTTGATCCCCCCTTAATCCCCCCTTAATAAGGGGGGTGCTGACAATTTTTAACACCCACCTACTTAGATGTAATTGTATTGACTAACTAATCTAGCTTTTTAGAGGACAGGATGACTTTTGAGGATTTTCGGCAGAGAACATATAGATCGATCGAGGTGGGGGTGAGGATGTTCCTGATTGCTTTTCATCGCTTCTAGCACTGCCGGTAAAGCTTGGGGATCGAGATTCTGTAAAAAGTTTAATAGATCCAAACTCTCCCCGACCAAGTGCGTCACGTTGATCCCCTCATAATCGGGTTGATAGTGTTGTAAACGTCTCACCCCTTCTCCCAAAAGGATTACCGCTCCGCGCCAGTTATTATTTTCTAGATGGTAACAAGCGACAGCAATCTGCAAAATGCCTTGATAAAAGGTTTTTTCTGGCTCTGCGGACTCCATCCACAAAGCCTCTAGGGTATCATGACAAGCATAGAATTGCTGGCGATTAAATTCGTCGATTCCTTGGCCAAAAGCGGTGGCTGTCATTACCCTAAACTAATGCCCCTTCATCGATTCGCGGACTTCTTGGATATAGTCGAGGGAAATTATCTGTTCTTCCCCGGCAAACTCGTTATCGGGGGTAATAAATAGCATACAGTGACATTCTTTCCGTTCCCGCATCGGTACACAGGGACAATTCCAGAAAGTATTTTTTACCTCCGCTTCTTTGTCTTCGTAGTGACGACAGGGACATAAAGGAGCGCCTAATTCGTCCTTATGACGCGCTAATCCCTCAATTACTACGGCTGTCACCGAGAGATCGCTACAGAAGTAAGTATTTGTACGTCTAGCGTACTGTTCGGCAAAATTCTTCATCGCCTCAAGACTCTTATCTGTGTCTGTGATCTGGCTCATAGTTATCTGATCCCCTTAGCTTTCTAAAAAAAAACTTTTTACTATCCTATCTCGATCCGCTTCCCCTTGGCTGAGGGGAATTTTTAGAATCTCTTTCGATTTTGCGACCGATCCCCTTGTTACTCTAATACGATAAAAAGACTCTCTTTGGCCAAAAGCTGTATTTTTTGGCCAGCAAATGGGAATTATGGGGGCAAAGTTCCTCAAAACCTATCCTTGATTCCCGCAATCCCTGTACCCTATCACTACCAGAACATGATTTTATCTTTCTTGGAGACAAAGAAAATTTCTGACGATAATACCCCTTGGTGGCTGAAAATTACCTCCCTTTCCCCCCACTGTATTTACTATTTTGGTCCCTTTGCTTCTTTTGAGGAAGCACAACAGCATCAGGGGGGTTATCTACAAGATCTAGAGTCCGAAGGAGCGCAAGGAATCAGTCTTTCGATCGAGCGGAGTAATCCCCATTATTTGACCGTTTTTGACGACGGAAATCAGGATCTAGCTAAAACTTTTGCTTCCCATGCTCGAACCTTTTCTCGCTTTATTTCTTAAGTCTCCCTGTCCTCTTTGTCAACGGCAGAGCGAGCGAGAGCTTTGCCGTGATTGTGGGCGACAATTACAGTCCTATCGTCAGAATAACCCGCTTTTTCTCTGGCGTGGTTCTATTCCCCTGTTTATCTGGGGACGCTATGAAGGTAAATTAAAACAGGCGATCGCTAAAATGAAATACGATCGCCATCCCGCTCTCGGCTCTTTGCTAGGCAGTTGCATGGGGGAAACTTGGCTGCTTCGTCCTCCCCTCACCGATAAACGCTTGACGGTGATTCCTATCCCTCTCCACCCAGAAAGGTTAAAGGAAAGGGGTTTTAATCAAGCAGAAGCTATTGGCGAGGGTTTTTGTCGTTTAACCGGTTATCCTCTGGCTAGTCGCGGATTAATTCGGATTAAGAACACGGCAGCCTTATTTAGTCTGGCAGCCGAGGAGAGAAAAAAGACGATGCAAGCGGCTTTTCAACTGGGGAAAAATTTACCGAAATCAGTGCCGATTCTCTTAATTGATGATATTTATACCACGGGAACCACGATCGAGGAAGCTGTGCAGGTTTTACAAACGGAGGGATATCGGGTAGTCGGTGCGATCGCTCTTGCCAGTTCCAAAATTAGCTAAAATGCCCAGACGGATCGGTCTGGGCATTTAGAGTTAGATTAAATTAAGTCCGTTTGATCTTGTCGTATTGACTAATGAAAATCAAACCGATAGTGGCAGGAATCAGGACGATAACCGCACCTAAAACAAGGCTCCAGAGAAAGTTAGCTAAAGAGGGTGTCATGATAGATAAATCCTTTGTCATATTTTCAAAGACTTAGTTTTTTATCTTATCACCTTGGGCGAGAAGACCCCCAGTTCCACGGCCAGATAAATGCGATCGCAAGTTTTATAAGTATCTAAGCACAATTAATTACACATCTAAGCCACTACTCCGTCAGACTTCTGCGGTGGTGAGCAAACAGAGAACTGAAAACTCAAATCCGATCCCTAATAGCTGTATCCCGTCTCCCGTATCCTGTCTCCTGTCTCGGAGTCTCCTGTCTCAACTAGGAAATTAATTTTGCACGACTACTTATGTCTTCAATCGCTGAAAATAAAATCTCCCTTGACTTCTCAAGGTGATAGGGATGTTTGACAATAGGTGATAGTTACAAAAGTTCACACTAGACTGGCAAAGATTTTTATGGCTACTGACGATCGCAAACGGCGCATTCTCGATCATCTCTCCAGAAGCACCAGTGGTGCTGACTATATTCCCAAAAAACCGCTGCCAATTGTGGAAACTCCCCCGCTGGCAGCGCAGCCGGTGGCAGCGCCGCCTCCAGTGACTACTTCACCGGAATTAACTGCTAAAGAGCGCAAAAGAAAGATAATGTCCCATCTTTCCATGAGTAGTGAAGATTTTGGCGAAATTACTAGCACTAACCCCCAAGAAAAGCGTAAACGCCAAATTAACGAACATCTGCGCCAAAGCCAAGGATAAACAGTAAGGAGTGAGAATTAGCAACTAGGCATCTTCTAGACTGTTCTCACTCCCTCATTTTCTGCTGTCGATGGGAATAATGACAGTTGTTGCAAATCAGTTCCTCGCTCTGGCAACAAGGAAATGTTAAAGTTAGTAATGAGCGCTTCGGTGATCGGATGACGTAATTTTTCTGTGGAACCAACATGATAAAAATGCTGTTTAGTATAGATATAAAACTTATCAGCACTCCAATTTTTTTTAATTAAAGGATTGCTTCTAAACTGATTACTGTGCCAAGTGGACAAAATAAACCGACAAGAAATATCCTTTAAAATAGTCACCAAACAATCTTCATCCTCTTCAGACCAAGAGTTAAAATAATCGACGTGTCTCCCCAAATAAGGAGGATCGAGGTAGAGCAAATCTGTTTTTTGCCAATCAGATAAAGTCTCTCGAAAGTCAGCAACTTGAAAAGTATAATCAGTTTTAATCAGAATATTTTCTATGGCAATAACTTGATTGACTATTTTGGTAATATATGCTTGGGAAAATCGTTCTGATTTATGACAGTAAGGTACGTTAAATTGACCTCTGCGATTGAATCTCATCACGCCATTAAAACAGGAGCGATTGAGAAATAAAAAATCTAGAGAATTAGGAGCTTGATTAAATCTTTCTCGTACTTGATAATAATAACTTTCTCCCTGCTCCTTAAGAACTTGACCATTTTCTTGCAAAAAAAGCTTAACAGTTTTACTGGTAATAACTTGACTTTTTAGATTATTATAAAACTGGATAATATGAGTATTTGTGTCCGCAAGTAAAGCCTTTTTGGGATTAATATTAAAAGCCACCACTCCCGATCCAGAAAAAGGTTCTATCCAACGCCCAAAGCTCAGATCAGACACAATATTTTTAACATCTTTCACCAATTTAGTTTTAATTCCTTGACACTTAATCGGGGGCACAAGTGGCGTTAACTTCACTAAAAACTCTCCCCATCAACATTAATCTCTTGATAGTCTGATGATAAATTAATTATTTCATCTTCACGAAGTTTAAGGGCATCACTACCTCTTTGTTTATATTCAAGATAACTTTTAAGATTGGTATAAGGACGAGAGGAATCTACTTGTTTGGCCATATCTGTTGTCAGGTAAGTAGTGGTCTGCTGAATAAATCTAAAACCTTGTCGGATAACACTTTTGGACTTTTTTGACCTCAAAAAGTGCCTGACATAGGAGTGATCGGGGGGAAAATTCAGGTACTTTTTCCCTGAAAATTAGGTAATTGGCCACCTCAAAACTGGTAAAACCCCACACTCCACACCCTACACCCCACACCCTGGCCCCACTAAAAGACTTTTTGCCGCAAACCCTAAGTAGTGGTCTGTCAAGTTAAAATTGACGGATATAATTGGGTTAATTTGATGGGAGCATCTTCGGTAGTAAACTGCCAATCAACAGGAGAAGACGTTTGATTTCTTTGTTGTTCCCAAGCCTCTACTTCTTGGATTAAAGTCTCTTTGGAAGAAATACGTCGGTTGAGGCATTGTCTATTTAAAACACTGAACTCAATTTCAGCCATATTCAACCAACTACCGTGTTTAGGAGTATATTGACATCCTCACCGCCGTAAACGGACGGTGATTCCCAAACCTCACGATTTAGGTTTCTGCTTCTTTCCCTTGCGGGGTTCCGCACCTGCCTTAACAGATTTACTCTGTTCTGGTCTTATGGTCGCTCTACAGACTGA
>NZ_JADBTZ010000229.1:0-11241 GCF_020245885.1 Microcystis sp. M165S2
GTATCTTCCTTGAGAATAGTAAAGTAATGCCAAATTGTTGAGACTTTGTGCGGTATCGGGATGGTTGTCTCCTAATTGTTGTTTCCTGATAGCTAAGGCTTGTTTGTAGAGGGGTTCGGCTTCGCTGTATCTTCCTTGAGAATAGTAAAGTAATGCCAAATTGTTGAGACTTTGTGCGGTATCGGGATGGTTGTCTCCTAATTGTTGTTTGATGATAGCTAAGGCTTGTTTGTAGAGGGGTTCGGCTTCGCTGTATCTTCCTTGAACTCTGTAAAGTGCTGCCAAGTTGTTGAGACTGGTGGCGGTATTGGGATGGTTGTCTCCTAATTGTTGTTTCCTGATAGCTAAGGCTTGTTTGTAGAGGGGTTCGGCTTCGCTGTATCTTCCTTGAACTCTGTAAAGTAATGCCAAATTGTTGAGACTTTGTGCAGTTAGGGGATGGTTGTCTCCTAATTGTTGTTTCCTGATAGCTAAAGCTTGTTGTGCTAGAAGAATCGCCTCGTTATATTTCCCCTGCTGATACAATTGAATAACTTGCTGATTTAATCTTTCTGCTTCGGCTAATTTATCTTGCGGTGAAGCCTGAGAAATCACCTGTCCCACCGTTGGGGTTAAGATGACTCCCGATAATCCCATCATCCCGGTAATGACGACAACCGCTATCCCTGATTTGATTGATACTTTCATTGGTTTTTTATCCCTAGAGTTTATTGATAGGCAAAAACATTAACTTGAATAAATTTGTCGGGTTGAGACTTGTGCTGTAATAAAATTCTGATTTTTTCTGCCGTTTTACTACTAAAAACAACTTCACCACAGTTATAACATACTTGAGCGGGGATTTTTTCAACTAGGATTAGGCTGCCATCAATCCTAAAAGTTTCATCGACTAATTTTTCTTCAGCATCTTTTGAACCACATACATGACAAATAAACATAATTATCTCCTCAACTGTAGAACATTTAGATTAGCGGTCGAATTAAGGGAACAGGTAAGAGTTTCTGCTGGTTTTCCCAATTTTAACAATACCCAACTTAAACGCACAACAGCTTAACAGCCATCATCCATGATTCAAATTTCATGCTTACTTCCTCTGTAAAATGCAATTAGTTGTTTTAAGTACCATATTTAGTATAAGGACGTTTATAAGGTGGTTGTAGTCCCAAAACAATATCCTCCCTCTTAACACCCATTGAAATTAAATCCTCTGCTGGATTCAATTCCGTTAAATTTTGTTGTAGCCAAATCTTATTATCACGAATATCAAAATGAACAATCGAGCGGTAAACTCGTTTTAAACCTTCCCATCCTACATTCATCCACTGATAATGATCCCGTTCCACATCAAATATTAATTGTACTTCTACGTCTTCACCGGTAACATCTTCTGCTACATAGCGACTTAACAAATTTTGCACTGCTTGACGATATTTTATGAGTTTATCTTTATCCATTGTGTAATTACCTCCGTACAAAAGTAGTAGCCATTATCCATAATTTATAGTAATTTCAAATAAGTTGTAGGGGCGAAGCATTCGGATAAGAAATCTACGGTTTCAGCGATAGGTTATTGCCCGAATGCTTCGCCCCTACGGGAGTGCTATAACTTCCATCCTTACTCCCTCTTTAAAATTTCATTAATTGTTTTAGCCAATTCCTGAACCTGCGAAGTATCCCCTAACTGATTATAAGTCCCCTTCGCCTTGGTTAACCACTGTATCGCCTCATCTTTATTTCCCAAGATACGATAAGCTATTCCTAAACCCGCTTGTATCTCCGCTTGCACTGACAAATTCTCTGTATTTGTTGCCAGTTTTAACGCTTTTTCATAAGGTTTTTTTGCCAACTGAGGTAAACCAATCTTAAGGTAAGTATCACCCAATAGTTGATAAACCGTAGCAACCTGACTATTTTGCTTTACCAATCCTTCCAATACCTCAACCGCATCCCCATACAACCCATAACCTCGATAAAGATGCGCTAAAACTAACCCTGCTTCCTCTGGTGATAATTGCTGCTGTTGAACAGTTTTAACAGCATCTAAAACCGTTGTTTTCGTCTGTTCATCTAATATTGTAAACCCGACTTTTTCATCATCACTTCTAGAAGACGCACCATTATCAGCTTCTATGGTTACTCGATATCGCTCTCCTGCTTCCAGAGGAGGTTCACCAGGATAGACTATTTCAGTTTTGTTTGTCTGCGTTTCCCAATTAACCCCATCTATTTTGACAGTATAATTAGTTGCACCCGGAACAGCATTCCACCGCAGGGGAGGACGATTGGTAAGAATATTCGTTTGACGAGGAGTAATTAGATAAGGTAATTTTGCTAAAGCTTTCTCTGTTTTTCCTGTTGGACGGAGGGTTGTATTATTGCTATTGGGAAGTGGAATCACAGGATTTCCCCGAGGACAGCCACTAGAAACAATATACCTTCCCGGTTTAACCGTCCACTTCTTGAGATTACTACAATAAACCTGAACAGAAGCGTTAGCTGCTACTTCTAACTTATCCTCAAAACTGAGGGTAAGTCCGACAGAAGCAGGAAGCGGTTTTTTCCATTGTGGTTTCTTGACAGTAACTTTCCCTTTTACCTCAAAAATTGTGTTAACTCCAACAGTGTTACTGAAAGTCGCCGACGAAAATCCTACCGTAATTAATATCAGGGAAATGGGGGTAAAGAGTTTGAGAAATTTATTCATAACTAGAATCAATTGAGGTTTTGGATTTAATTAGTTTCGTTGTTGAACTTTAGTCCTCATCTGGTGCGATTTCAGAAAACGGGGTTTTTCAGAAAACGGGTTTTTAATAAAAACGGGTTTTCTCGTTTGCCCAAAATGTAGGAGAACCTATTTTTTTCAAAACTACCCTTCTATTTTAACTATTTTTTAGCTTCATGTAAATATTTTCTGCCTTGAAACAAGCGAACACCTTTATTATTGAGTATCAATTATAATATTGGCAAATAATCTCTGTGTCCTCTGTGTCTCTGTGGTTAATTACACTTCGTTTCTGAATAGTCACCAATAATTATAGGTTCTTTGTTGGGAATTTTGACAATAATTTCGACAGTTCCACCTAATGCGTTAACTACTTCGCGCAGTGTATTTAGCTCTAGATTTTACTCTTGTTTAAGTCTAGGTACTATTGATTGCTGTACTTCAAGATGCTCTGCCAATTCTGATAAAGATAAACCTAGTTTTTCTTGCAAATACTTAAGCGTAAGTTCCTCTAAATAAATTTGAGAAGCTCTTGCTTTAATACTTGCTTGTCGTTCTTTACCAAGTTTATTGAATTCTTCCGAGAAGTTGGTATATTCTTTCATGACTTTTCTTCCTTAAGTTTTTCCAGATATTTTTGATAACGTTGATCTGCTATAGGAATATTTTCTTTGTACCATCTTTTGTTACCTGACTTGTTCCCCCCAACAAGTAAAATTGCTTGTCGATGAGGATCAAAGGCAAATAAAACACGCCAAGGTTCACCTTTATACTGAATACGAAGCTCTTTCATATTCTTAAAAGAAGATCCTTCAATGGTATCAACTCGTGGTCTCCCCAGTGCTGATCCAAGTTTCATCAATACAGTTAAAACAGCAAATACTTCATTTTGAAGTCCCTGTTCTTGTTGATAAAACCAGAACCTAAAATCTGGATCAAATATAATATTCCATTCCATAACTATAATGTAGTCTATACATAAAATAATGTCAAACTTTCAGTTAAACATTCGGCTCTCTTGCCATCATCAGTATAAATTATAACATCGGTGAATAATCTCTGTGTTCTTTGTGTCTCTGTGGTTAATTACCCTCGATAATCTCCGTACCTCGCTCCAACTCGAAAATGCTATGATAAAAGTAAACTATCACTAAGGAAACTTTAATCATGACTAACTTACACAATCATTCAACCTCTAACACATCCGAAGAGCCTGAGTTATCAATGGAAGAACTCGATGCTAAATGGGATGCACTAGAAAATGACCCAGAATTTCGCAAAAAACCTTTTTGGCAAAGAATTGTTGAGATTGGTAAAGTTGTTCCCCAATCAGAATGGCGAAAACACTTACCTACAGACTTTGCGCGTAATTTTGAACACTATATGTACGGTGCACCGAGAGAAGATGAGGAAGAATGAAACAAATTTTCGCAAAACATTTACCTGACCAGATAATTTAGGTTATCATTAACTTATTCTCTTTAATCTAAAAGGAAACTTTAATCATGACTAACTTAAACAATCATTCAACCTCTAACACATCCGAAGAGCCTGAGTTATCAATGGAAGAACTCGATGCTAAATGGGATGCACTAGAAAATGACCCAGAATTTTTAGCAAAACCTATCTGGCAACAAATTATAGAAATTGGTAACGTTGTTCCCCAATCAGAATGGCGAAAACACTTTCCCAGAGACTTTGCGCGTAATTTTGAACACTATATGTACGGCGCACCGAGAGAAGATGAGGAAGAATGAGAACAATTTTCTTAGATACATCCTATTTACAGGCTCTTGCTGATTTTGGCGATAATCTTAATCCATTAGCTACAGCTATGACAGGACGACTCCGTAACTTTAGAGGTGTTACCAGTGAAATGGTTCTGACAGAATTACTCAATGCTTTATGCAGTAGAGGGGAATATTTACGCAAATCAGCTATTCGTCTAACTCATAGATTACGCAATGACAGCAAAACCATAATTATTCCCCAAACCAGTGAACAATTTCAGCAAGCTTTTGATTTTTATCAAAGACGATTAGATAAAGGTTACAGTTTAACCGATTGTGCTTCCATGCAGATTATGAGACAACTGGAAATCTATGAAATATTAACTTTTGATAAGCATTTTCAGCAAGAAGGATTTAGCGCATTACTCAGAGAATAGTCAGTAAATTTTACTTCACTTTAATTTTTTTCTCGCTTCATATAACCATTGCTCCTCCTCTGTATTAATTACCCTCCCTTGAGCTAAATTAAGACATTTACGCCAATTTTCCTGAGATAATTTCTTGTCTTCTTTTTCTAAAAGTTGAGCATAAATACAAAAAGCAGCACCGGGATTGCGGATAAATTTCTGATAAGCTGGATTTTCAGCGATACCAATAGCAACTAAAAGATTAGGAATTGCATCTTCACTGCGATTTTGCTTAAATCTGGCCCAGCCTAGATTTTTATAAATACTATATCTTTGTACTGCTAAATTGCGTTTCTCATCTTCAGTAAATTGGTCTAGTTTTTCATCTTTTTCTGCCAATAATCTCTTGGCTTTTTCCAGTAACTCTACTGCTTCTGCATTCTTATTATCGCGCAGATACCAATAAGCGAGATTATTATAAGCATCTATAAAACCACCTTTTGCCGCAATTAAATAGTGTTTCTTCCCATTAGTCAAATCCTGTAAATCTTCATAAAGTGTTGCTAACTTATAATGAGCATCTAGATTATCTGGATCTAACTCAATCGCTTTTAAATACTTCTCTTCGGCTGAAGCTAAATTAGGAAATTCTTGACTTGCTGGCGGAGGAGATTGTAAACGGTTGCCTTCTTGCTTATAAAACTCAGAAAACCAAGAGAAATTTAGATAAATTCCCAAGAGAAAAGCAAAGACTATTACTGTTACAGAAAACTGTATTTCTTCATAGCAATGTTCAGCAATCCCAAGAAATTTCATTAACTTAACAAAACCCTTCTGGCGCGTTCGTGTGAGAGCATTTTCAGTTTGTAATAAAGAAATGAAAGTCGAAAAAATAACACCCCCTATTTCTAGCAAACCTGAACCACCACTAAGAAACCGAGTAGCAATCGTTCCGATTAATGTAAAATTAACCCCTAATAAAACCAGTTTACCGATTCTCAATAGCCAATCAAAGCGATTGCAAGGATGCAGAGATTCCCTACTTTCTAAATGCCACCACCAAGCCTTATCAGAAATAGGTAAAGTCTCCCGATATTCAGCTAAGTCAAGAACTTGAGTAATTTTGTAGCTTTTCTGTTTTAATCTATTATCTTGTTCGATTAATTTTGACCGCATATCAACCGAAATTTCCGCCTCAGCTTCCATTTGTTTATGAAGAACATCTCTGGCGGCAATAATTTCTAAAGCCTGTTCTTTTTTCAGAGATTTATTATGAGAAGTATCTAAATAATTTAGAGCATTCTGGTAACGCTCTAAAGCAACTTGAAAGGGTATCGGCACAGGTGCAGGAGAACTCATATTATACAATCCTAAAAGTTTAGTTTCTTTCACTGTTTGAGGGTAAAAAATACTCCAGCAAAACTGGCTGATAATACTAAATCCTGTTTAAAAAGTATAGGAAAGTGGGAAGATGGGCAGATGGGGACTTGAGGGAGTTTTGAGCAAAAAACCAAAGGAATTAGGAACCCTAGGGCCCTAATTCCTGTAGTATATGCCATTGTATCTAACGGGCTTGGAGAGACTCGAACTCCCGACCTTGTGGTCCGTAGCCACACGCTCTAATCCACTAAGCTACAAGCCCTTGTTTTTCTCAACAGTAAACCACTATAGCACAGGTTCATTCAATGACGCAAGAGGGTAAAGAAAAATTATCTCATCTCGACAGCCAAGGCGAAGCCCAGATGGTGGATGTATCGGAGAAAATGCCCACTAAACGCACTGCTATCGCGCTAGGACAAGTGAGAATGCTAAAAACGACTTTTGAAGCCATAGAACAGGGAAATGCGCCTAAAGGGGACGTTTTAGGGACGGCAAGATTAGCGGGAATTATGGCTGCCAAACAAACTTCCTGCTTAATTCCTCTTTGCCATCCCTTACCCCTGCAAAAAATCAATGTTCAGATTATCCCGAAAGCAGAGTTACCTGGTTACGAAATTCGGGCAGAAGTGGTGACAAAATCGGAAACCGGTGTAGAAATGGAAGCTTTAACGGCAGTATCTGTGGCAGCCTTGACTTTGTACGATATGGCTAAAGCGTTAGAAAAATCAATCCTGATTGAAAATATCCATCTGCTGAGTAAAACAGGAGGGAAATCAGATTATCACAACAATCCCCTGTTGCCATGAGTGTGGGGTGTGGGGTGTGGGGTGTGGGGTGTGGGGTGTGGGGTGTGGGGTGTGGGGTTTTACCAATTTTCAGGGAGTCAATTACCTAATTTTCCTCCCAATCACCCCAATCGCTGGCACTTTTTGATTTCAAAAAAGCCTAAAGATATTATCCAACAAGGTTTTTAGATTTATTCAGCAGACCCTAAGTAACCCCTTCTAGTTTTTCATCGGTCAATTGATATAATTCCTGTAATTTCTCTAATTTGTCGGGGTCTGCTTGCCAAAAACCGCGACCCTGTGCTTCTAACATTCTACCGACAATATTACGGAAAGCTTCGGGATTAGCTTGACGCAATTTTTCCGCCATTTCTGCATCAAAAGCGTAGGTATCGGCTGCCTGATCATACACCCAATCGTCACTAAAATTAGCCGTACCGCCCCAACCAATTAAAGCGGTCATTCTTTGGGAGATTTCGTAGGCCCCACCGGAACCTTGATTAACCATGGCCTTGGCCCATTTAGGATTGAGTAATTTACTGCGGTATTCTAAGCGCAAAACCTCCTCTAATTTGCGGGGAGTTGTATCATTGGAAAAACTCTCGACAAAACTTGTCATTACCCGTTTACCGCTTTGTTTTTCTGCGGCTAATTTTAATCCTCCCGTGTTGCCGTAGTATTCCTGAATATCGGTTAAACCGTATTCTACCGAGTCAATTTCTTGGATAATACTTTCACTGGTTTTTAATAACTGTTGTAGCACTTCTGGCCGCGCTTGTCCCTTATCTTGACGACCATAACTAAAAACATTACGCTTTTCCCAAGTTTTCGCTAATTCGTTGTCATTGTCCCAATTTCCCTCCACTACTTGGTCATTAACTAAAGAGCCAAAATCTCCAGCAGGATTGGAAAATAAACGAGCGCTGGCATTGTCAATTCCTTGACTTTTTAAGGCTAAATAGTGCTTACGGATATAATTATCATTTTCCGATTCTTCTATCTCAGCTGCCCGCTGCATTAAATCATCTAATAACTCGATAATATTGATAAAAGTATCCCGAAAAATTCCCGATAAATTAGCCAGAATATCGATGCGCGGGTGTCCAATTTCTTCTAGGGGTTTTAATTCATACCTGACAATTCTTCCCGTCCCCTCTTTCACCGGTTCCGCACCGACTAATTCTAAGAGAATACCTAAGGATTCACCCTTAGTTTTAATCACATCTAATCCCCAGAGTAAAACCGCTACAGTTTCGGGATATTTTCCTTTTTCGGTTAAGTTTTGTTCTAGCAGTTTTTTGGCGATTTCTCGTCCGCGAGTGTAGGCTGCGGGGGAAGGCATCCGGTAGGGATCTAAAGCGTGTATATTGCGTCCTGTGGGCAAAACTCCCGCACCATCTCGGAGTAAATCACCCCCCGGTGCTGGGGGTACATATTCCCCATTTAATCCCCGCAAAAGATTAGTTAATTCCTCGCTATTTTGTCCTAATAAATTTTTAATAGCAATGCCTTCTTTAACCTTTTCATTGGTTGCTTCTTCAGCGATAATTTGCTGAAATTCTCGCTCAGATAAATCGGTAAAATAAGCATCAAGATAACCTTTTAATTCTTCCTGATTGGGAGCAGTTCCTAGGGTGTGTAAACCTGAAGAAAATAGTCTTTGTTCGACGATTTGTAGGTAATTATACACCTTGACAAAATAATCGGTTAGTGCATAGCGACTAAATAATTTGGCATTTTCTAAAGTGAATTCTATTCCCTGTTTTTCTGCTTCCAGAAAAGGACAGTCTTTAGAGATACCTGTATCAATAATTTTTTGGAGGATACTATCTCTTAAAGCGTAATTTTTCTCAGGATTTTCTCGAAATTCTGCAATCAAATCTCGCAGAATCATCAATTCTTTATACAATCCCGCTCGTCCGTAGGGTGGCACATTATGGGAAATTAACACCCCATAACCGCGACGTTTAGCTAGGATAGATTCCGAGGGATTATTAGCGGCATAAATATATAAATTCGGTAAATCTCCTAATAAAATATCTGACCAAGAATAACCGGTATTTCCTAGGGGTGAACCGGGCAACCATTCAACAGTTCCGTGCATACCAAAATGAATGATCGCATCGGTCTTAAAATCTTTTTGTAACCACTGATAAAAGGCTGCATACTGAGGGTGAGGAGTTAAATCTTTTTCAAACATTAACCGCATCGGATCCCCAGCAATTCCTAAAGGTGGTTGCACTCCAATCCAGACATTACCTAACTCAATCCCCCCTAAATGATACTGGTTGCCAACAGTTTTTATCCCCGCATCTTTCAGAGATTTCCAGTGTTTTTCGATGCGGGAAGTTAACAGATAACCTAGCCAATTTTCTAAAGTTTCTATCGATAAACGATTTTGTTTAGAGAGATTTTCATCATCGGCAAATTTAACTTTTTGAATAATTTCTTCCCCGTCTTCGGGAATCGTTCCCACATTATAACCCTGCGCTTGTAAAGCTTGTAAAAACTTAACTAAACTCCGGGGAACATTTAATAAAGCTGCCGTACCAACTGCCCCATAACCCGGGGGAAATCCATAGAGAATGATGGCTATTTTGCGTTCTTGCGGAGGGGTTTTATGTAACTTAATCCAACTATGCAAACGTCCAGTTAAACGCTGTAATCTTTCGGGGATTAAATAGATAGTTTCCCCCACTAATCCCCCCAGAGGAATCGTATCAATTGCTCCATCTAATTCGGGTAAAGCGTATAGAACCACACTCTGTAAACCACCGATTCCCTGTCTTGTCCAAGAATAAATATCTTGAATTAATAAAGGGGCAGCGATAAGATAAGGAATATTTTTAGCGGACAGAATTCGTTTAGCCACTTCTACCTGTCTTCCTGCTTCCATAGAACCCGCAGGACCCCCCACCAAAGGAAAGCCAATCGTCGAAACAATTGCATCTACTGTCACCGCATCTTTACTTAAAGAAGGAGTTTCAATGATTCCTTTTTTTCTTTGCTGAATTTCGTAGTCTGTGGTTAACCAATCCCGAACAATTGTATGGCCTTCCACTCCGTTAATAAACACGGGTAGGGGAATTAAATTAGCCGTTTCAAAATGGCGGATTAATTGATTAATATAGGGCAGTTTACTGATAACGTGCTTCCGATAAAGCAGCAGGGCAACCACTGGTTTATCAAGAGATTTATTTTTTTCATACCAAGCCAAATATTCTTGGGGAGTGAGAAAATAACCGTTATAATCGGGGTGTAATAGTCCCTTATTGGGAGTTTCGATAACTTCGGGTATTTCCCGTACTTTTAATCCTAGATATTTTTGGGCAATTACCCAACACATAGCGGCAACATTTTCCGTTCCTCCCGCATTCCAATAACCGTAAATAATTAACCAATTACGCAAATCTTGAACTTTTTTAGCGGGAATAAATTTCAGTAGTTTCGGACCGGTTTTGAGGAAACTGAGATAACCAGCTAACTTATCTTCTTCCTTGCCACTGGAAAATTTACTCAAGATAAATTGAATTGGTTTTGGCATTCCTTTTGGTTTATCCCCGATGGCAAATTCTCCCAAACGGGTTAAACTCATTAACTCTAAAGCAGACTCAAAAACTAAGCGAATCGGAATCTGTGCTGCTCGTTGCCGCAGCCAAGTAACTTGATCGTAATCGAAGATCAAACTAGCAAAAAAAACGTCGGCAGTGGCTAAAGCTTGCTCGACTATTTCCGGTTCGCTAGTTAAGGATTTATCGCTAAATACTTTTACCTCTAAATCGGGACATTTAGAACTAGCCAACAGGCCCGATTGCCGATACAAATTACTGTTAAAGGTTTCAAAGCCAACAATTAAAACAATGCTTTTCATAAGAATATATTTTTATACTAAATCCGGTTATTAAAAACTGATTATTTATTCCCCCTTTTGCATGAGTGCTTCTCCTGATATGTAGCCTGATTTAGTATTAGACCAATCAGGGTGGGTTATCCTGATTGAAAACACCCCCTGAAATGATCATCGAAAATTTGGGTCTGAAACCCCGTCGTTCTACGACGGCTTTACCGTTAAATATTAGCACATTTACGGAATATATGCTAAAATGCTCCCCATGGAAAAAGCCTATTCTTACCGATTTTACCCCACACCAGAACAAGAGTCGCTATTGCGGCGCACTTTGGGCTGTGTAAGATTAGTTTACAATAAAGCTCTCCA
>NZ_JADBTZ010000023.1:0-7195 GCF_020245885.1 Microcystis sp. M165S2
AACCGCACTTTTTCTCGGTCAATGATTATAATAAGTTATAGCTTAGAAGCTAATCAACAACTAAAGCTTATGCTTGTAGCTAAGTGAAATCATTGATTAAGAGACCTGTGCTTTTCAATAACTTTTTCAGCAGACCCTAACTAAAGATGAAATTAGCTTGAGTCAAGGTAGAAGCATTAACCCCATTGAGAATCGCTATATCTTGTCCAAAAGCTTTAATAATGGTATTTGCACCCGCTTGACGATAATCCCAATTCGTGCCGCGAGAACCAAAACTTAAGCTAGTAGAGAAGAAACCAATCAGATCCCCTTGATTCGCTTTGTAATCAGCAATGATATTGGGATTTGCTGGTAAGAGAGCATCATTTTCTGTAATCCAGAATCGATCCTGACCGGTACCCCCAGTGACGATGTTATTACCACCGGCAGACCCCAAGAAAAGTTCATCATTGCCGACACCCGTATCGATACGGTTATTGGTTCCAGCGTAAACGGTGTCATTGCCCGAAGCGGTACGGATGTTATTACCACCGACAGCAAAGCGAACGTTTACATTGTCATTCCCGCTTCCCGTATTGAGAAGTTGGTTATTGCCGATAAATTGTCTGCCATCGCGCGCAGCCGCGTTAAAAGTATCATCACCGGTGGTTCCATTAATGGTTGTCGGCAAAGGTGTAATACCATCGAGAACCGTATCTTGACGGAAACCGAGGCTTTGAATCCTTCGATCTTCTGATTGGGGAGTATCGGCCTGGTTGAAGGGCTGTTGTCCGTTGTTATTGTTGTAAAAAGCTGAGAGATACTCCGCGAAGGCATCCTGTATCCGTCCCGGTCGGAGATTGGCCTTTCCTAGAGAATCGGGTTGGTCAAAATCGGTTAAGCGTTTGATATTCTCGATCACCGTGGGATAACTATCACCGCCATTCGCTAGGAAACCTTGCGTGACAACACTAAAAACGGTGTTAGAAGCAACCACTAATTTCCCATTTTTCACAATGGTTTGGATACTATTGCCCGTTGCATCGGCTAGGGCCAGACTGCGAATCCGTTGAGTGGTTGGGGCGTTGGGGTCATAACTAAAGTTAAAGCCACCAATTTGACCGAAACGACCGTTCCCCGTTTCCACTGAAGAAATCATGTGTTCGGCCAGTTGGAGAAATCCAGTGGCGTTCACTGTACCGACAACTAAATCGCCATCGAACCGTAAGGAATTGGAAATATCAAGTTGAGAGACATCCCCTTCCTCTTTGCCCACTTCGGGATTCGCTTGAGGCGGCAGGGTGATCAGATCGCCCGTTATTTGTTCGATCGCAAACTGTCCGATCTGATCGCGAATCGAACCTCCATTGGTAAAGGAGATATCGATCTTGTTAAAGCCAGATAGTAGGTTATGCTTGTTCAAATAGGCTTCGGCGTAGAAGTCTTGAGCATCTGCGGTCAAGTTACCTAAATTGGTCTCTTGGGTGCGTACATCCCCCCGAACACCATTGAGAAAAACGTCCGTTTGACCGAAAATATTGCCATCTTGTTGGTTAACGAAGTCTTGTACTCCATCGACAATTCCGACTATATCTTGATCGGCTTTAGCTTTAACTTGATCTAGGGTAGTAATCGATTCATCATAGAGGCGATCAACTCCCGCAATATCAGTGGCGTAGGGACCGCTATCATCTCCAATGGTGCTGACCACGCCCTTATAATCGAAAGTGACGACCAATTGATTCAAGTAGCGGTAGTTCGGGGCCGAATTGACAAAAACAACCTTGTTATCCCCACTGCCGTACACTTGAGGGAAGGGTTGGAGTAACTGTCCGTTATTTTGCTGGGTTTCATCTTCCCGTAAGGGAGGAACGCCAGTTTCCGAGGACATAAGTTGGTGAGAACCACCACCCAAGAGCAGATCGACCCCTAGTCCCAAAGCCGCCATTTTCTGGGCTAGAGCGATTTCAATGCGGGATTCTTGCAGGTGAGTCATCAAAATAATCTTATTGATGCCCGCATTGCTTAAAGCTTGCACTTCGGGGGTAATGTTGCGGATGATGGAGTCCACTTGCTCATCCACGGAAGTCGTTCCGGTAATCACGTTGCCGTTGCTATCCCGGGTCGTTACCTCGATCGCTCCCGTATCGGCGATCGATTTGAGATAGGGGGTAACAATGCCGATAATTCCCACTTTTTCGCCGTTAAAGTCCTTAACCACGCTTCCGGTTAGGGTATTGGGTAAAGGCGCTCCCCCGTTAGCGACCACGCTTAAACCGTTGGGAAGAGTAGCCTTGCTGTAATCGAGGTTATTGGCTAGATAGGGGAATGCCGCGCCTGGATAGCCTCCAGCTCCGATACCGACACCGCCATTCTGTCCATTAACCCAATTAAGATTCGGGGCGACCAAGTTGAGGAAAGAACCGGCGCCGCCACTAAATTCATGGTTGCCCACCGAGGCCACATCCCAGCCTAATTCATTGTTAATCAGGATGTCGGCGATGCCCCCTTGCTCGGCCTGTGGATTACCCGTTTTGTTATCGTAAATATCGCGGCTGGCATTAAAGAAGGGACTGGAAATGTAAACATCTCCCGTAGTTAATTTCAGCGTATTGGCGTACCGGTTATCCAAGGCATTCATCACCGCCGAAAATCCGATAATATCTCGGAAAGCCGGAATCCCGGCTTCTTGATCGGAGGTTTGCAGAATTTGCAGGGTAAACGGCAAGTTGAGGGTTGCAAGGATGGGTTCGTGATCGGCGGGCTGATCGAGAAAATCCACGTTGACATGAACAATGTCATACTGGGCATCATCGGCAAGATTATTAGTTACCAAAACGTGGTCTAAGGCTTGGGAGTTACCTTGGAAGTTGAAGGTGGCGCGATCTCTGACATCCAGGGTTTGAGAAAGATTGGTTAGCACCCCACCACTGAGGATTTGCTGGAACTCTTCAAAATCAAAGCCGTTAAGATCCCCTAAAACCACCACGTTAGCATTGGGATCATCTGCCAGAATCGCGTCGACTTCGCTATTGAGAACCTTAGCTTGATTGGTTCTTACGTCCGCGCTTCCAATATTGGGGGGTTGAACATTGCCAAATAAACTATTGCCACCGCGTCTGGAGGTTAAGTGATTGTTAATTACCGTCACTTCCTGTCCGTTAAACGTAAAGGTGGCGACTAGAGGCTTGCGACTGCTGGTAAAAGCACCATCATTATCGGGCGTGGCGACGGGGTCGGTGATCCGTCGGAGGGAACCTTGTACAAAGCTAACGCGACTGGGGTTATAGAGATAGCCAACTCGAATATTAGTACCAGGCGCACCCCCATCTCGATTATTGACGGGATTGATATTCAGGAACTGGTAGGTAGGGCCGCCCGCGGCCGTGATTGCGTTGATTAAAGCCTGATAGGTTAAATCCGCCGCTACCGTACCGTCGTCGATCGGGCCGTTGTTGTCTTGAACTTCCTGAAGTCCGATAATATCGGGGGCTCTCAGGTTATTGAGGATTTGATTGGCGAGTACGCCGAATCTCTCAAGTCCACCGGGGTTCGATACCGTGGGATTGAGATTTTCCACGTTATAACTGGCGATTGTTAGCTTATCTGCCGTGCCTATTAGATTCGTCACTTCCCGCTGCAATCCGCCAGAAGTCGCTTGAACTGGTTCGGTTACTAAGACCCGGTAGTCACCGAAGGCGTAATCAACTACCCCCGTCAGATTCCCTAAGAGATCGCCCACATCAACTCGTGGCAGGTCTGTGGCGCTGATTTGAATCCGTTCGGGGTTGAAATCATCAGGAGCGATGCCAATACCACCGCGACTGTTGATGCCGGTAGCGTCGGCACCTTGATTCGCCACCGTCCATATTGAATCCGAGCTAGTAGGTCGGATAATCGTCGGACTGACCGCCATGGTATCCTGTACCGTTACCAGCATTCCTTCCAAGCTTTCATAGAAGCCGATACCAGTATTTAAATCTAAGGGAATGTCGAAGGTGTCAGGGGAGAAGTTCGTTCCCGCGATGATTTGGTTGGGGGGTACGCGACCTCCCGATCCGATGAGAATGGGGGCAGGTAAGGGATTGCCCGAACTTACCACTTCGATTGTGTTCGTTTCTCTATTGGCAGCAATTTGTGTGGTACTGAGAACAGTAAGGTCGGGTACGCTTTTGCCGTCTATTTTAATATTCGGTCGATTTTCCTGCACCTGTCCACTGACTCGAACCGATGCGCCAACCGTGATATTGAGTCCGTTTACACCGAGGTCTCTCGATCCCGTAAAGACGAAGATACCTTCCGAGGTTCGCAGATCGTTGTCTGGATCGGGGTCTTGTAGGTAAAAGCCATTAGCATTAGTAGCGAACCCCGTGACGATTCCGGCTACACCGCTCACCAGATTCCGCTCTTTTTCCGATACTAATCCATATCCCTGAATGTCGCGGATGCGGAGAGTTTGCGAAGTTATCTTGCCCGTGTCCTGGTTGTAAAAGGTTGTCTGGGCTATGTTCTGGTCGTTGTAAGTATCGTAAGGATCATCGTATTCCTCAGTATCATCTTGTTCCAGAAGAAGTAACTCTAGCGCGGGTTCGCTACCGCCTTCTTCGTTGGTAACATCCAGTCGTCTTTCCTGCACACTGACTTGAACCGACGCTCCAACGGAGAGATTCAGTCCGTTTACACCGAGGTCTCGCTTGTTCGTAAAGACGAAGATGTCCTCCCAGGTTCGCGGATTGTCGTCTGGATCGGGGTCTTGTAGCTGAAAGCCATTACTGGTGATCGCCGTAACGATTCCAGCTACATCCCTCACCGGCGTCCCTGTCATGTCCGATACTAATCCAGTTCCTTGAATGTCGCGGATGGGGAGAGTTTCCGAAAAGGTTGTCTCGGCTATGTTCAGGTCGTTGTAAATATCATCTTGTCCCAGAAGAGGCAACTCTAGTGCGGTTGGATCGGTAATAGTAATCATCACTTTCTTGTCCTTTGTATCTGGATAAATTACACTCGCTCCATTTATTTCGTCTATCTTTGACGATGGGGAGTATCGAGTAAAAGTCTGGTGTGTCAAAAAATACAGGTAGAAACAGACGAATAATTTCTGATTCCATAGACTGTAGAGTGGTATTCATCGAATACCGACTTTTTTTCTACAACCTGCGGTGATAGGGTCGAGAAAATTTCTAGTGCGAAAAGCACTTAAAATCATAGACCCAGAGACAATGCTATAGGACTTGCTTTAATATCTAGATAAGATAAGATTAAAAAATCGTAATTAGTCACAGTGACAAGCAGGGCTTATTGAGAATAGAGTAACTCATCAGCCCTAAATGGATGGTGAAAATTTTTTGATTTTGATTATTTGGTCAAATTTTTATCAAAAAATAAGATGGCATTGCTAGGGCATTTATGCAGCAAGATCACCTCCTAGATAAGAGCTACAAAATTTATAAATTGTCAGGGTTTTTGGAGAGTACCAGAAGATGGGTAAAGTGAGAATTGCTGCGGGGCATTCAACCAAAATTTTCGGTAAAGGACTTAGGCTCTAATAATGTACCCAATCATCTGGCGAATCCTTGAAGAACTTAAAGAAAGCGACTGTATAGCTAGTATTCTATTTGTGTGCGAGTCCCTTATAGAACAATCGAAAGCCCCACTAGAATCAGGGGAATCACAAAAAATACGCCAATGAGATATGCCAAGGCAATGAGCTTATTGTCACTTGCTGCTGTAGCCAAGCGTTTTGCCCCAATCACGGGCAACGGACGCAGGTAGGGAATGCCGAAAATCAGCAAAACTCCAAACAGGTTAAAAAACAAGTGTACCTTGGCAATCTCTAGAGCGGGTAACGCCCTTTCCCCCGTGACAGCCGTAGCTGCCAGCAGGGAAGTCACTGTCGTCCCGATATTCGCACCGAGGGTAAAGGGATAAATAACATCGAGTCCAAACACGCCGGCACCGGCGAGGGGAATCATCAAACTGGTGGTTGCCGAAGAAGATTGCACCAGGATGGTGACAAATATACCCGCAAAAATTCCAGCAATCGGCCCTCTGCCCAGAGCGGTGTGAAGGATATCTTTCGCTCGACCCATCATCAATTGCTTGAGCAATTTGCCCAGGAAGTACACTGATGCAAAAACTAAGCCAATGCCAATGAGAATTTGCAAAATGCCGTTGTAAGGCTCGGGTAGAAAGCCTGTTGCGCTCCGAATCGAATCGCGGACAGGTCGAATCATCGCGCCCACTAGGTCAAAATCGTCCACGCTTATATCTTTGTCGCCTAAGAAAAGGTTGGCAGAAGCCCGACTGAGGAATTCCAGGGGATGAAATAAGATCTCTAGGGGGAAAAAGATCAGCGCCGCAAAGAGATTGAACAGATCCAGCACAACGGATGCGGCAAAGGCTTGTTTAAACTCTTCCTTGCTGCCTCCTACAAAGCCTAAGCTAGCAATGCCATTGGTAATAGAGGTACCAATATTGGAACCCATAATCATGGGAATTGCGATGGGGACGGGCAAACCGCCCGCAACTAGACCGACAATAATTGAGGTTGTGGCACTGGAGGACTGCACTAAGGCGGTAGAAATAATCCCGACCACGAGTCCCACAAATGGGTTTTCGGCAAAGGCAAAAAGCTGCTGTGCCTCATCGCCAAAAGTGGTTCTAAAGCCTCTGCTAACAACTCCAATACCGACAAGCAGTAGGTAAACTAAGGCAAGAACAGCCAGCCAGGAAAGAAACGGTTTTCTTGGGCTCGCCGTTGGTGATAGAGGTTTATGAGGTGATGGATCCATAAAAAAAGAACCTCCGTATTGTTATCAATTAAAATGTCCTATTTGTGGGCGTTGAGTGACTTGCCCCGCTCGTGTCAGATTTATACACTCGCAAAAGTTATTTTTTCCGATTGCAACATGGCGAAGACTTTCCCATGACAAGGTTAAGAAAACTTTCTTGGCAAGGTTAAGAAAACAGATAGCTTGTCTTTCTTTTTAAGAGCAACGTTGACCTTCCCCAAAAATACTGTAGCGATTTACCGAAATTTTGGGTTAAAGCCCCGTCTTTTTAGGACGGCTTTTTCAACTATAGCTTGTTAACTTAACTTTTATCGTGCTATACTGATTTTATCTAAGTACCCCCTGCGTAAAATGTTTGTCTTAGAGTTTAAAGTTAAAGCTAAAACTCAACAGTATCAAGCCATAGACGATGCTATTCGTACTGC
>NZ_JADBTZ010000230.1:0-9968 GCF_020245885.1 Microcystis sp. M165S2
AACTGATAACTGATAACTGATAACTGATAACTGATAACTGATAACTGATAACTGATAACTGATAACTGATAACTGATAACTGATAACTGATAACTGATAACTGATAACTGATAACTGATAACTGATAACTGATAACTGAAATTATGGCTTTTAATATTTCTAATTGGTCTATCAAAAATCCCATTCCGACGATCCTGATCTCCCTGGTTATGGCCTTAATGGGATATATTGCCTTTCTAGGATTAGGGATCGATCGCTCTCCTAATATTGACATTCCGGCCGTGATTATCACCGTTAATCAAGCCGGCGCCGGTCCAGAGGAATTGGAAACTCAAGTCACCAAAAAAGTCGAGGATGCGGTGGCTGCTTTGGGTAATATCGATCAAATTACTTCTACCGTCAACGAAGGCAGCAGCAGCACCACCGTTAACTTTATCCTTGGCACTAACAGCGATCGCGCTACCAATGATGTACGCAATGCCATAGCGCAAATTCGACAGGATTTACCCCAAGATGCTAATGATCCAATTGTCCAACGTTTAGAATTTGCCGGGGGTGCAGTGATGAACTATACCATCTCCTCCCCGAAAAGATCGATCGCCGAATTAAGTGATCTAGTTGATCGTCAAATTGGCCGCGCTTTAACAGGAGTGCCGGGAGTAGCGCGAGTCAATCGGATTGGGGGAGTCGATCGAGAAGTGCGTGTAGATTTAGATCCTGGTCGTCTGATCGCCTACGGTATCACGGCTACGGCGGTTAATGACCAAATTCGTAGTTTTAATATTAATTTACCCGGAGGGCGATCGGAAATCGGTGGCAGTGAACAAACTGTCCGCACCCTCGGCAGCGCTGAAACTATCGAAGATTTAAGAAATTATCAAATCTCTTTACCTAACGGTGATACCGTCCCCTTAAGCAATTTAGGGACAGTTAGCGATAGTTCCAGTGATCCTCGACAAATGGCCCTCTTAGATGGGCAGCCAGTGGTGGGTTTTTCGATTTTACGGGGGACCGGCAGCACTTTGGTCACGGTAGAAACAGCAGTGCGTCAAGAAATCGAGAATTTAAAGAAAAAACTGCCCGAAGATCTTAAATTTCAATTAATTTTTACCCGTGCTGACTCAATTCGTGCTAGTTACGAAAGCCTTCTGAGCGATCTGATCATCGGTTGTATTATGACGGTGATCACGGTGGGTCTATTTTTAGGCAATTGGCGCGCCACGATTATCACGGGTTTAGCCCTGCCTTTGTCGATTTTCCCGACTTTTTGGGTGATGCAGGCCCTGAATTATACCCTTAACGGCATGACCCTACTGGCCTTAGCTTTAGCTTTGGGTAATCTGGTCGATGATGCGGTGTGTATGGTGGAGGACATCGATCAACATTTAGCTATGGGTAAAAAACCCTTGCAAGCGGCCTTTGATGCCTCAAAAGAGATTGGATTAGCCGTTTTAGCCAGTGCGGCGGCAATTATAGCGGTATTCCTGCCTGTTGCTTTTATGGGCGGTGTGCCGGGCCAATTCTTTCAACCTTTCGGCGTTACTGTGGCGGTTTCTACCCTATTTTCCAGTTTGATCGCTGTCACCGTCACCCCGATGTTAAGTGCCTATATTCTACAGCCGAAAAAGCTGAAAACCGGTGATAATAATCCCTCCTCGCGCCCGCGTTTTCGTCCCTACAAAAGTTTGTTAACTTGGGCCTTACGTCATCGAATCCTGACTTTATTGGCGGCTTTGGCCTTTTTTATCGGTAGTTTACAGTTAGTTCCCTTGATTCCAAAAGGGTTATTTAGTTCTGGGGATACCGGATTAAGTACAATAAGCCTAGAATTGCCTCCCGGTGCAACTTTGAATGATACTGTTGCCGTGGCTAATCAGGTGAATAGTTTACTGCAAAAAAATCCCGCCGTCGCTAATGTTTTGGCTATTCCGGGAGATTCGGGACGGGTAAATACCGGGTTAATATATGTTAATTTAGTTGCTAAGGAACAGCGATCGCTAACTCAACGGCAATTTGAGGAACAAACCCGCCGGGACTTCCAGAAGATACCAGGGGCTAGAGTGACTTTTCGGGCGCAGGGGGGAGCAGGAAGCACTAAAGATGTGGCTATAGTCCTTAAAAGTGAAAATGGCAATATTTTAACCCAAACTGCCCAAAAATTAGAGCGAGAAATGCGGGCATTACCCGGTTTTGTCGAGGTAAGTTCCGGGGTAAGTTTAGTTAAACCGGAGATCATTATTCAACCAGATCCCGTCCGGGCCGCCGATCAGGGAGTCTCGGTCAGAGCGATCGCCCGTACTGCATCTTTGGCTTTAATCGGGGATAATGAGTTTAATTTAGCTAAATTTAACCTTGCTGACCGACAAATTCCCATCCGGGTGAAAATTGCCAATGATGGACGCAGTGAGATAGAAACTCTGCAAAATTTGCGCGTTCCTAGCAGTAATGGGACGTTAGTACCGCTTAACTCGGTGGCGACAATTAGCTTAGGTAGTGGACCTGCGGAAATTCAACGCTTTAACCGTCAACGTCAGGTTAATATTGGAGCTAATTTAGAGGGAGTTTCTTTGGGAAGTGCGGTGACACAAATTCGCGCTTTACCAATCATGAAAAACTTACCCCCAGAGGTGACAGAAGAACCCTTTGGTGATGCTCGTATTATGCGCGATATCTTTGCTCGTTTTTTGGGAGCGTTAAGTTTAGCAATTATTTCTATCTATGGGATTCTGGTCTTGTTGTATAACAATTTTCTCTATCCCCTAGCGATTTTAACTTCCCTTCCTTTATCGATTGGTGGCACTTTAATTGCTCTTTTAATTACCCAAAAAGAGTTAGGTTTATACGCTTTAATTGGCATAGTTTTACTGATGGGATTAGTCACTAAAAATGCGATTTTGTTAGTAGATTTTGCCCTGAGTGGCATTGAGGCAGGGAAACCGCAATTTAAGGCGATGATTGATTCGGGAGTCTCTCGTTTACGACCAATTATTATGACCTCGGTTTCCACAATTGCCGGGATGTTACCGATTGCTTTAGCTTTGGGTGCAGATGGGGAAATTCGCGCACCGATGGCGATTGCCGTTATTGGTGGTTTTACCACTTCCACCCTATTAACTTTGGTGGTTGTGCCGGTAATCTTTACTTATATCGATAGTTTTTACTATTGGTTGCGGGGATTATTTGTTAAACAAAAACCCAAGTCGATTTAGTAGTAAAATATCTCTCTGAAAGCTTGAGAAAAAACCCAGAGAAACTGACCCATGAATCCCTTGACAGTCACACATCAAACTCTATCCCTTCCCCCCATGGGCTGCGGTACTTGGGCCTGGGGAAATCGTCTTCTCTGGGGTTACGATGAGAGTATGGATAGCCAGTTACAAGCGGTTTTTAATCTCTGCGTCGAGCGGGGTGTCACTCTATTTGATACGGGAGACTCCTACGGGACAGGCAAACTCAACGGACAGAGTGAGAAGCTATTAGGACGCTTTACAGGGGAATATAGCGGTTATAACGCTGATAATATCCGTATTGCCACCAAACTCGCCCCTTATCCTTGGCGTTTAACCCGTAATGCCATGGTTAAAGCTTGTCAAGCTTCGGCAACCAGATTAGGCCGCCCGGTGGATTTAGTGCAAATGCACTGGTCAACGGGCAATTATGCGCCATGGCAGGAGGGAGGATTATTAGACGGATTGGGGGATTGTCTGGAAAAGGGGTTAGTTAAAGGAGTCGGTTTATCCAATTTTGGACCGAAAAGATTGAAGTCTGCCTATCAAAAGTTTGCCAGTCGCGGCATTCCTATTACCAGTTTACAGGTACAGTATTCTCTCCTTTCTACCTATCCTCTCACTAACTTAGGATTAAAGGAACTATGTGATCAATTGGGCATTAAAATTATTGCCTATAGTCCCTTAGCTTTGGGGTTATTAACGGGGAAATATCGAGATAATAAAAACTTACCCCCAGGATTACGTCGCTTCCTTTTTGGTCAATTAATTCCCGCTATTTCGCCTCTGATAAGTTGCCTAGAAGTTATCGCCCAAGCTAAAAATAAAACTATTAGCCAAGTTGCTTTAAATTGGTGTATCTGTAAGGGAACAATTCCTATCCCCGGAGCTAAAAATGTCCGGCAAGCTGAGGATAATTTAGGCGCTTTAGGATGGAGTTTAGACACAGGAGAAATAGCAGAATTAGATAAAGTTGCCGCAGGTTTAGATAAAAAAATGGTACAAAATATCTTTCAAACTAAGTAGGGTTTGCTGAATAAATCTAAAAACCTTGTTGGATAATATTTTTAGGCTTTTTTGAAATCAAAAAGTGCCTTAGCTAGGAGTGTTCGGGGGGGAAATTTAGGCACTTTTTCCCTGAAAATTAGGTAATTGACCCCCTGAAAATGGGTAAAACCCCATCCCCCAACCCCCAACCCCCAACCCCCAACCCCCACCGAAAAACCTTTTCAGCAGATCCTACTTATTTTGAGAGACCAATTTTAAGCTGGGACGGGGTTGGATTGTTCCCCCGTAAGCGACGGCAGTGTCAGGAGATAGGACAAGATGAGGAGATATACCCAGGGAAATTCGATAGATTTCCCCAGCTTTATCCATTAATTGCTGTTTAACTGGCTCTTTCGGCAAATTTTGCCGCCAAGCTAGGGGAATACCCTCGATACCGTTGTACAATCCCGCCCAAATTCCCGCTAAAGTGGTGGTTAATTGCCGTTGATAGGGACTAGAATTAGCGCGACGCACGCTAACGGCGAAATCCTCGGTCGTTTGCAGAAAGGTATAGAGAGAAGCTGCGATCGCAATTCCTAAAGGTGAGATATCTTTCGCCCAAGCCGATAAAATGAACTCTAAGGGATGATTTTGCCCTAAAGCTGACTGAATCTGCTCTAATAGCTTATTCTTGGGCTTAATAGTTAGTAATTGCCCCATTAACTGATTTAAAGGCTTTTTCCCCTGTAATAACAGACCTACTGCCTCTCCCCAAATTATCGCTTCTTGTTGGGTTAACTCGGAAATTAAGCCCTTTTTCAGCCAAAAATTTAATCTAGCTTGCCAACGTTCCCTATAGTCAGGCCAGGTTAAAATCTCCGGCAACAGCACAAATAATAACGCCGATTCCGACTCTTGCTTGGCTGCGATCGCAATCTGCAAGTCTTCCTTAGATTGCAGAGCTTGCAAAAGCAGGGTCGTCCTTGGCGTAGCCTCATAGTTAAAGGCTGGTATTAAGGGCTGATTATGCAAGGATTCCCCAATATATGCCCCGATTAACCCTCCCTGAAGGCGATCGAGGGGTGAAAAAACCTTTTGCATAAATTAGCTCAATTTGCCCGGTAGGTGACTTCCTCGACTTTGCCCGGTTGCCCCAGTTGTTTAGCATTGGCATTATTAACGGCAACGTAAACCCCGCCAGCATTACCCGCCCTCACGGTTAATTCTCGGTTTGCTTGCCAAGTGCGATGGGTTCCTTGGGGCAGCACACCCTCAAATTCTGTCTTGCCATCCACCACCACCCGCAGCCAGCAGTCATCCTCCAGTTTTACCCCCACCACCAGCTGCTGATTATTGCTGGTTTTGTTGGCTACCGGTTGAAGGGGATTGCTTTTCGGTTGGACAATTTGCTGTTGTGGCAAGGAAGGCGGCGGTAAGCGATTCGATTGCAGTACCGATTTTTGCAGGACGTGGGATAGGGTTTGTACGGAACCAATAACTAAGATTAAATAAAGAAAATAGAGATGAATCGGGCGAATTTGAAGACGCGGCAGCGATAAAGACGGTTTTGTTCCCCTAAAAAAGTTATTTACCTTGGTGGGAAAACGTCGGCTAATCGTCTCACCATCCAAGGCGAGACTATCAGCAAATTGCTTGATTAACCAACGAATATAAATCGGTTCGGGCAATGCCTCCAAATCCCCCGCTTCCAGCGCTTCTAGGCGATGGCGCGGGATTAAGGTTTTCTGGGCAATTTCCTCGAGGGAAAGGGACTGTTCTAGGCGATTTTTTTGCAAATAAACGCCGATTTCCAGTAATTTGGTTCGCTGTTTATGCTGGGGATCAAGTTGTGATTGGAGAAGGCGAAACATATCGCTATTAGGGGCTGACTTTCAGCTTAGTTAATCTGGCTTTTTAAATATTTCAGTTCATCAAGGGTTAAAAAACGGTAATGACCCAAGGGTAAGGGGGAATTATTACCAGAGTTTAGTTGAATACGACCGATGGCACTGCGATGAAGTTTCAGGACGTGATAACCTAATTCTTCGGCTACACAGCGAATCTGCCGATTTCTTCCCTCCACTAAAATAACTTCTAGTAGGGTTTTTTGGTCGGTTTGCTTGAGTATCTCAACCTGTGCGGGTAAGGTTTTTTTTCCCTCTAAGAGGATACCTTCTCGCCAACGCTGGAGCGCAAGTCTATCAATCGCACCATCTAGCCAAACCCGATAGGTTTTGGGCAAATGATAACGGGGATGGGTGAGGGTGAGGGTGAGTTGACCGTCGTTGGTGAGGAGTAAAGCCCCAGTGGTGTTAATGTCCAACCTTCCTACGGGATGTAACCCTGTCTCGCTGGCGAGGGAGTCGGGCAAAAGGTCAATTACCGTCGGCCGGTTTTGTGGATCCTTACAGGTAGAAACCACACCAATGGGTTTGTTGATCAGTATATACAATCTTTGGGGACGATTGGCCGGTTCAATTTTTTTTCCGTCTATCTCTAGGTGATCTTTTTCGGGGTCGGCTTTTTCTCCTAACTGCACGATTTTGCCATTCCGTCTCACTCGTCCGGCCACGATCATCTCCTCCGCCCTTCTTCGGGAGGCAATTCCCCACTGGGCAAGGATTTTCTGGACTCTCTCCGCCATTTTTTTTTAGTTTTTAACCCTTTCTCTCTCCTATTATAGGCATCCTAAAAGGGTTTTTTCGCCCAAAAAGTGAAGAAAAACCGAATATCTCCGGCTGCCTCTTTGATTTTTTTTTCTGAAAACTTCTCAAAAAAAAGGAGTGATCCCTTGACTTGGGCGGCGGCTTCGGTTATACTTTTCTTATAATGGGAATCTGTCTATCTTTTTTGAAGTGCCAACACTCCATTATATATAAAGTCTTATAAAAATATTATTGCAAAAAGCCGTGAAAAAAGCAAGCAAAATTTTGCCGACAATTGTTAAAAAAGTCGGGCTAATTTTCCTTACGGATGATATGACTTTAAACGGGTTATTTCTCGGTTATCCAAGCGGTAAACTTTGATTGGGGATGAATTGGGGACGTAAGCGACGGAGTTTGCGTCTCTTTAATAACTCTTCATAAACACCGATAATTTTGGTCAAAGATGTAAAAAAAATGAATATTCAACTCGTGGAATCTCTAGTTAATGCAATTAAATCCTTGTCCCTAGAAGAACAGGAATTGTTAGGAAAAAAACTCAAAGATCACCCCTCTTGGGAAATTGCATTAGAACGAATTGACGCAACTCGAAAAGCCATTTATGAACGTCGTCAGGGAAACCCATTTGAAACCGATGTTACTGAAATTATTCATCAAATGAGAGAAGAAAGAGATCGGCAATTGATGGAAGAAATTGTGAGTGAATAGAGAAAATAATGACTAATACATTTATCTGTGTTGATTCTAGTTTTATAGTTCGTTTAACAACGGTTGAACCTTCTGTAACAATGTATAGTCAACTCTGGCAAAAATGGATGACCGAGGAAAATTTAGTGATTGCGCCAACTTTATTATGTTACGAAGTCACTAACGTATTTCATCGTCTGAAAAAAGCTGGTCAAATTTTGGAGACAGAAGCGCAAACCCTCCTTACAGAAGTCTTAGATTTACCCATTCAGTTTCATGGATATCTTTACCTCCATTACCAAGCAATAGAAATTTCGCAAACCTTGAATCTTCCTGCTACTTATGATGCCCATTATCTAGTATTAGCTCAACGATTTCAAGCAAATTTATACACCAGCGATAAACGCTTATTTAACAGCGTTAAATCTTCTCTAAGTTGGGTTCATTTGGTTGAAGTGTAGATTTTTATTTCTCTCTCAATAGCTTTAGTTTTATTTAACCTGACAATTCAAGTCAGTATCGGTGATATTCGTACCAATACAGATGGTTTAATCATTGCTACATCTTCCTCTGTCTGCTCTAGATAAACACCGATAATTTTGGTCAAAGATGTAAAAAAGGAAGAGCATTATTGTGAGAGGGTGTAATTAGTATAATTAAAGTAAAAATCATTCCAAGGTAGCCATGATTAAAAATATTAATGTAACTGGACTTAAACCTGAACAAATTCAGCAGATACAGGTACTTATTGCCGCATTTAAAGCTCAAAATCAACTCAATAAAGGTGAAACTGAAATTGATATGATTGAATACCTGTTGGAAAATCCTATAGAGGTTGATAATTTAGAATTTATGAAACGAGAAGAAATTTATGACAGAACTTAAAAATCATAGTTGTTTTGTTGATTCTAATATTTGGCTTTATGCTTTTTCCACTGATAAAAAAGAAGAAACTAAAAGAATAATTGGTGCGTTACGCTATCGCGCTTCGCACCCGACGATTTATGTTTTTGTTTGAGCGCGAACGTTTATAATCAAAATATCATTATTTTGGAGTAAAAGAAAAATGCGTAAACAGACCATTCAATATACATCATCTTTAGATGCTTTGATTGCTGTTGCCAAGCGACTTAGCGTCTATGAGAACCAACATAAAATGGATTCCGAAGATTTTTATAAAGAATACAATCAGGGAATATTGTCAGATGATATAATATTTATAGAATGGGCAAACGATTATCGTCATTACCTTGCTTTGCGTCAAGAATTAGAACAAAGATTAAATGATGCTGCTTAAACTTTTATCTGATTACCTCAATCAAGTAGAGCAAGCAATTGTGCAGTGTGAAAATGCTTATGTAGAACGTTATCAAGAAGAAATACTGACATCACAAAGAGCTAATTTAAGAATTAGGTTACGTTTCAAGCAGACCCATTTATTAGAAATAAACGAAGCTATAGTAATCACAGACAATTACTTAGAATTCCTAGATTATCGTTACCATTTACAAGATGAAAAAAACAACCTAGTTTTTCGTTATGATAGTACCCCTCACTTTCCCAATCTCTCTACTTTTCCCCATCACAAGCATTTACCAAACGATGTAATTAGTTGTCACAAACCCGAAATTAATCAAGTCTTAAAAGAAGCAACAGAGTTATTGAGGTAAATAAAACGTTTTTAATGCGATTGCCGCTCTTGTAGGGTGCGTGTTTGTGGCGATAATCTCTGAAAAAAAACCTAAATTAACAATCGGCTGTAACAGATCAACTTTATTATTAAATTGGTGGGCTAATTCTTTGTACTAATCCCATCACACAAATGCCTATCTTCCTCCCTGACATTAATATTATTCTGCAAATAAACCCGCACCCAAGCGCAACTACGCTCCATTAAATCACTTAAGCCCCAGTCTGTCCCAAGATTCCAGAGTTTGATAGTCTTGTCATCACTACCGCTCACCAAAGTCTTGCCGTCGGGACTAAAATTAACGCTTGTGACAACGCTATCATGCCCCTTGAGGGTGCGGATTTCTTGGCCTGTTTCTACATTCCAGAGTTTGATAGTGTTGTCAGCACTACCGCTCACCAAAGTCTTGCCGTCGGGACTAAAATTAACGCTCCAGACATAGTTATCATGCCCCTTGAGGGTGCGGATTTCTTGGCCTGTTTCTACATTCCAGAGTTTGATAGTCTTGTCATCACTACCGCTCACCAATGTCTTGCCGTCGGGACTAAAATTAACGCTATTGACAAGTCTATCATGCCCTTTGAGGGTGCGGATTTCTTGGCCTGTTTCTACATTCCAGAGTTTGATAGTGTTGTCACCACTACTCACCAAAGTCTTGCCGTCGGGACTAAAATTAACGCTTATGACAGAGTTATCATGCCCCTTGAGGGTGCG
>NZ_JADBTZ010000231.1:0-4751 GCF_020245885.1 Microcystis sp. M165S2
AATGGGGAAATGGGGAAATGGGGAAATGGGGAAATGGGGAAATGGGGAAATGGGGAAATGGGGGAATTCAACTAAAACCCTAAAACCCTAAAACCCTAAAACCCCAACACCCTAAAACCCCAACACCCTAAAACCCTAAAACCCTAAAACCCCAACACCCTAAAACCCTAAAACCCTAAAACCCTAAAACCCTAAAACCCCAACACCCTAAAACCCCAACACCCTAAAACCCTAAAACCCTAAAACCCCAACACCCCCACACCCATCACCTCACCTAATTTTTTTGACGGGGGAGAGTGACTTGTAGGCGAGCGCCACCGGTGTTAGGATCATTTTGAGCGACGATCGAACCGCCATGGGCTTGAATAATCTCTTTAGCAATCGATAAACCTAAACCGGTACTATAATCCTTTGTGCCTTGTTTTTGACGGGTGCGGGAAGGATCACCGCGAAAGAGGCGATCAAAAACGTAGGGTAGATCCGCTTCATTAAATCCCTTCCCGTTGTCGATAACGTCAATTTTTAGCCATTTTTTCCCGATAGTATCGGATATTTCCTCAATTTCTAGGCGTATTTTCCCCTGATCGGGACTATACTTAATGGCATTATCAAAGAGATTCAGGAAAACTTGCAGCAGACGAGAGTGATCAACTTCCAGCGTCCAATCCACCGGAGAGGAATAATCTAAGCTAATCTGTTTTTGGTCCGCTAAAGGGGTGACAGTCTGCCAAGCGGTGGTGATTAGCTCCTGTAGATTAATCATCTGGTATTGTAAATATCGCCCCGCATCCGCTTGTAATTGACTGATTTCTAGCCAATCGCACACTAATTGGCTCAAACGCTCCACTTCTTTCCCCATTTGTTCTAACCAGCGTCTTTCGGGAGCTTGGAGGCGTTTCTGTAAAGCTTCGGTAAGGAGAGAAATGGAGGTTAAGGGAGTGCGTAACTCGTGAGTTAAGTCAGAGAAAGCTCGCTCGCGATTTTGCGATAATTCCACTAAAGGCTGTCTATTTTCGATAAATACAGCGATTTCACCTTCTGGCAAGGGATAACCGTAACCCTTCAAGGCAATCGATTTAGGAGCAATCACTTGGCGATCGCTAATGGGGGTGACAGGATAATTAGTCGGGTAAAAAGTCCAAGTTTGCACCTGTGGACTCTGTTTTTGGCGAGTTTCTTGAATTAATTGATCTAATTCGTAGGAGCGCACTAATTCCAGCAGCAGACGCACTTGCTCCGGTTGCCAGCGATCGAGTTTTAAGAGGGTAATTGCCTGTTGATTGCACCAGAGCAGTCGATTATCGGCATCTATATGAAGATAGGCGATCGGCGCTCGTTCTAGCAAGGATTTCTGAATTTCTAAGCTCTTTTCTCGCTCTTGCAGACTTTGGGAGAGAAACTGTAATTCTCGACGCACCAGGGAGGTAACGGGAAAAGAGGCCGACAAATCCACCGAATCCGAGAGAGCGCTCAGGGTTCGCTTTAACTCTCTATTTAAGCGTGAGACTTGCCAGTAACAAATACTCAAACCTAAAACTACTCCGAAAATAAAAGCGAAAATAGTCATTATCCCAGCAAGCGGCGATCGCTAAACTTGAAAATATAATCGCTCACCTAGCCAAAACGATAACCGAAACCGCGTACAGTAATCAGGTATTCTGGTTGACTGGGATCGATTTCCAGTTTTTCCCGTAACCAGCGAATGTGAACATCGACGGTTTTGGTGTCTCCTAAAAAATCCGGTCCCCAAATTTGTTCAATTAATTGATCTCTTGACCAAACTCGGCGCGGATAACTCATAAATAGGTCGAGGAGACGGAATTCTTTAGGAGAAAGGTTAATTTCTTCATCTCGCACCGTCACCCGACATTCCTGGGTATAGAGAAGAACATCGCGGAATTTTCGCACGGGAGCGGCAGCTAGAGAAGTAAATCCTTGACGACGAATGAGAGCGCGACAACGAGCGACTAATTCGCGCATACTAAAGGGTTTAGTCAGATAATCATCGGCACCCACTTCTAAACCCAAAACTCGATCGGTTTCGCTGGCCTTAGCACTTAAGATTAAAATCGGGATAATATTGCCGTGATAGCGCAACAGACGACAGATATCAAGACCGTTGATTTGCGGTAACATTAAATCCAAAACGACCAAATCAAAACGAGACTCACCGTGATTAGATTCTTGACTTTGCAGTAGTTCTAGGGCAGCGCGACCATCACTAACACCGAGCGCCTCGTAACCTTCTTCTTCCAAAGCCAAAATAATCATATCCCGAATCACTTCTTCATCTTCCACGATTAAAATCCGATGATTGGGAACGAAATTCGTACTCGCCGACAAGGGGGGGTTGTCAAGGGTTAACATAAAAATACTTGATTATTCGTCCTAATTTTATCTCAATTTGTCAACCTGCACTCGTCTTGGAAGGCTGGAGCCGAATGTTATTACAGTTATCTACATGGTTAGAGGTGGAATCCTATCTAGAACAATCTCAGGGAATTATTATTCCTATCGGTTCCACGGAACAACACGGGCCGACGGGACTGATTGGTACAGATGCTCTATGTGCGGAGGCGATCGCTAAAGGAGTGGGGAAACAGGTACAAGCAATGGTAGCACCGACCTTAAATGTTGGTATGGCCCTACATCATACGGCTTTCCCCGGTACAATTAGCCTTCGTCCTAGCACTTTGATTCAAGTAATCCTCGACTATGTAACTTGTTTAGCTAGAGCCGGTTTTCGTCAATTTTTCTTTATTAATGGTCACGGGGGTAATATTGCTACCCTAAAAGCCGCTTTTGCGGAAACCTATTATCATTTGGATTCCCTTAATTTACCTAACACAAACGAGGTTAAATGTCAAGTGGCCAATTGGTTTATGGTGCGAGAAGTTTATCTTTTAGCCAAAGAATTGTATGGAGATCAGGAGGGTTCCCACGCTACACCAAGCGAAGTGGCGTTAACTCAGTATCTTTACCCTGAGAGTCTTAAAAACGCCTTTTTATCCGAAAAAGTGGCTTCTGGTCATGGTATTTACGGTGCGGCTAATTTTCGCCAAAACTACCCCGATGGTCGTATGGGTTCCAATCCTGCTTTAGCCACTCCCGAACACGGTCAGAGGTTCTATGAATTAGCCGTGAAAGAATTGAGTAATACTTATCTAGGGTTTGCTGAATAAATCTAAAAACCTTGTTGTAGAAGACTTTTAGACTTTTTTCCCCTCAAAAAGTGCCAGATATGGGAGTGGTCGGGGGGAAAATTCAGGGACTTTTTCCCTGAAAATTAGGTAGTTGACCACCTGAAAATCGGTAAAACCCATCCCCCATCCCCCAACCCCCAACCCCCAACCCCCAACCCCCAACCCCCACCGAAAAACTTTTTGCCGCAAACCCTATCTAGAATGGCTCTCTTGTCCTGTGTCTAAGTTGATTAGTGACTAGGCCACCGAGACCCGGAATAATTTAACTGTCACCCTAGAGACAAAACTTAAATATCCAAGGAGAAAATTGATGATTGCCACCACTGACAATAACTCCAATCAACCTCTGGCTAGTTTGCGGGAAATACAAGAACTTTCCATCGCAATTACAGCCAAAAGCCTCAATCCTGCCATGCTAACGGTTGATTTCCTCAAATATTCGGGAATAGTTCCCCCCGACTGGGAATTAAATGGCCAGCCGGTACTCAATCCTAATTACGCTCAAGTTAGTTTTCAAAATGGTATCAGCATCGTCGCCCAACCCCGGACAATTACCTTTGTGGAGATAATTAACTCTCCCGATAGCCTGAACCTGAAACTGCCAGAAATTGTTGGTTTATATCTAGATAAACTCCCTTTAGCCGAATATCAAGCCCTGAGTATCGCCCCGAAAAGCATTGTTCCTCTCCCTAGTAGCCCCGATGCCGCTAAAAAATATATCACCGAAACTCTTCTCGCCCCCGGTCCCTGGCACAATTTCGGTACAGCCCCTCTACAAGCCGGCATCAATCTACTTTATCAGTTAGAAACCTCTCAGCTATCCGTGGCGATTAACGAGGCAAAATTGCAATTACCCGATGGGAAAACCTTAGCGGTGCTATTATTTGCTGGTAACTTTAACTATAATCTGGCCGAGGGCGGCGATCGATTAAATCTGCTCAAACAATATCTGGGACAATGGCAAAAAGATCTAGAGATTTTCCGAGAATTAGTCACTCAACGCTTTCTGGAAAGACAACTCCCGGTTTTCCCCTCTAATATCAATCTGCCCCTAGGACCCCAAGGTGGACTGTAATCAGTCATCAGTCATCAGTCATCAGCAATCAGTAATCAGTCAGAAAAATCTTTAGACCTCCTGCAAAAGTAAGTTCTCGAACCGCTATCAGGTCAAAATATCTAAGAACTCAGATAAATTTGACATAATCTTAGGTTTTATGGATAGGAAGTTGTCTCTTTTCTTTTGGAAGATTTTTGATTTCTGCAAGAGATATATTACTGCCGTTGACATCCTCGCCGCCGTAAAACGGACGGCGATTCCTCACCACGCCACCTTTTTAGAATGGTCGCTGAATGGGGTTGACGCTTCACGGGATGCTGCTACCTTAGCGGTAGTCTTACGCTTTCCTCTACGTCCGTTTAAAGTCTCCGAATGTCCTCCGGCGACCTTGATATTTACCGCAGCGTTTACATCTCGATCATGAAAAGTTCCACAGAAAAGACATTCCCACTCACGGATATTTAACGCCTTTTTCCCGCCGATATTCCCGC
>NZ_JADBTZ010000232.1:0-8807 GCF_020245885.1 Microcystis sp. M165S2
ATCTTGTTTATCTCTAATTTAACTAAAAACTCAATCAAATAAGTAGAACCCATCAGAGAGAGACTAATAGTTAAAAGCACGATCAGATAGCGATAGATAAAGTCATGATTATTTGACAGAAAAGAATTTAATTCATCGGGTCGGTAAATTATCTCCGTAGATATTTGAGAGGAATATACAGTTCGGTTTTCTAATTTGACTCGGTTTTCTAATTTGTTTTCTTGATTGGGGAAAGGATTCAACAGAGGATGAACAAAAGGGATTAGGATTATTAAAACCAAGCTGAGATAACTGGCTATTTTTCTGATCTTTTCTAGCTTGGTTAAACGATCCATTTCACTCATAAGCTCTATCCGATCGAGTTCTGGAAAATTGCCGTTGATATTAGATACTTGAGAGGAATTGTTATAATCGGGTTTTATTTGATCTAATTGATTAATGGATTGTGCTTCGTTGACTTGCTTTCCCGTGCAAGACTCTTGTGAGCTTAGTGAATTTGACATAGTTATCTGCTTTTGAAAACTTAGCCCCCAGTATAACATAAGTCAGAAAATTAATTACAGTCTTTGAAAAAGTTTCTTTATTTCGACAGTAGCCGTCAGTATCTATCCTAATTGTAGGGTTAAGAAATGCCTAATTTTAACCAATTAACAGAGCGAGAAGGTGTGAGCAACCCTTCTCGCTTTATTACAACTAAACTAACACCTCCACAACTTCCGGAACCACTGCCGTCTCGGTCGTGGTATTTTCCCCGAGGTAAATTCCCAAAGAACGGGCTGTTTTCACAATAAAACCATGGGGATCCACGGGATAGGCACAGCGATTCTCTTGATGGCATTGTTTGATAATTTTGATCACTGGTTTCAGGGGCAAACTACGCACTTGTCCCCCGCGCCAAATCACCACGCGATCGAGTTTTCCCTGTTCGATTAATTCTACGGCCTTAATGCCGAAAGCCGTGGCTAACAGTCGATCCATGGCCAAAGGAGGACGACTTCTTTGCAGGTGTCCCAAAGACATGGCCCGCACATCCATGGAATTGAGATAACAGAAGACGGGATCGGTAACGCACAAAGAGCGAGTTTTGTCAACTATCAATTTTTGTAAATAATCAGCAATATACTTCTCTTTTTGGTTATCTTCGTTTTTAACACCCTCAGAAATTACAATGAGAGCGAATTGACGACCTTGAGCGCGTAATTGTGCCAAATGACGACAACAACCGTCGATAATTTCGGGAGTGAGAGCAGGGGTTAATTCGGGAATAAAAATCGCATCGGCCCCCCCGGCAATTCCGGCATGAAGAGCTAAATGACCAGCATCTCTACCCATCACCTGCACAATCATCACCCTTTCGTGACTAGCGGCGGTAAAGGTGAGATCATACAAAGCTTGGGTGACGATATCGACGGCAGTGGTAAAACCGACGGCCCATTCCGTATAGGGAACGTCATTATCGATGGTTTTGGGAACCGCGATAATATTCCAATTGCCTTTCTGGGCGAGATCGTAGATGATATCGATGCTCCCATCGCCCCCGACGACGATCAGGGCATCTAATCCCAGCATTTCGTATCCTTGCAGGATTTTCGTGGCAATTTCTGGGTTTTCGGGATGTCCTTTGCTCAAAGAACCCAAGATACTACCACTAAGGAACTGCAAAACGTCTAATCCTTTCAAGACCCCTGGCAGGTTATAGCCATGCTGAGTCAGGATCAAATCTTGGGGGTGATATTTTCCCTCGGCAATCTGCATAAAACCGTCGGTCCCGTAGGGAATGCCGTACACATCCCAACCCTTGAGTTTTGATGCTTTCACCACGGCACGAATTACCGCATTTAACCCCGGGCAATCGCCACCACTGGTCAGAATACCAATTTTTTTCCTTTGATTCTCGCTCATGGTTATATCCTCCAGGATTTTTTTGTCAGGAGTCGGATGGGTGTTGGGGTGTTGGGGTGTTGGGGTGTTAGGGTGTTGGGGTTTTGGGGTTTTAGTTGAAATTCCCCACTTCCCTATCTCCCAACTCCCCATTCCCCAATTCATAATTCATAATTCATAATTTCCCACTTCCCACTTTTATTTGCTGGTGGTTTGAAAACGTTTCCAAACAGGTTCGTAACTTTGTATGGCCCTCATGTACTGTACCCGTTCAAAAGCGCTAGGATCTGGGCAATTCATTTGACTCATACTGCCAATTAACTGCTCGATCGATTCATACTCATTTTCTTCCAACCAATGCAATAAACCCTGTTCGATCTTGATAATTTCCTCCAAACCGTGGCGTAATAAAACACTAACTAACATAGTCGCTTTTGCACCCACCATCATCATTTTGATCACGTCGATGGCGTTATGAATACCACTGGTAGCGGCAAAATCCGTCGGTACACGACCGTAAAGCATGGCAATCCAGCGCAGGGGTAAACGCATCGCTTGGGGATTACTGAGGATAATATTGGGGTGAACATCCAAGGTTTCTAAGTCGATATCCGGCTGATAGAAACGGTTAAATAATACCAACCCATCGGCCCCTGCTTCCGCTAATTGTTTAGCCATATTGGCCGTATTGCTAAAGTAGGGACTTAACTTCATCGAGACAGGAATTGATACCTCCGATTTGACAATTTTGAGGATATCAATATAGTTTTGTTCGACGTGATTTCCGGTTAATTCCAGGTCGTTGGGAACATAATAAACATTCAACTCCAAAGCATCAGCACCCGCTTGTTGAATTTGAATGGCATACTCCAACCATCCCCCAGCGGTCTCACCGTTGAGACTGGCAATAATGGGAATATCGACCATTTCTTTGGCTTTGCGAATATGGTTGAGATATTCCTCGGAACCAACGTGAAAAACCTCCGGTTCGGGAAAATAAGTCAAAGCTTCCGCAAAACTCTCGGCTCCGTGGGTAAAATGATGGTGTAAAGCCAGTCTTTCCTGTTTAATCTGCTCCTCGAAAAAGGAGTGTAAAACCACGGCAGCGGCTCCGAAGTCTTCCATTTTCTTGATATTGTCGATATCCTCGCTCAAGGGTGCGGCCGCACCGATGACTAGCGGCGATCGCAATTGCAAACCCATGTAGGTAGTGTGTAGATTCATAACTATTCCTTGCTCCCTGTACCTTTTGCTGCTAGATACTGATACATTTGCCAGCGTGTGTCCACATCTGCTTGTGCTTCTTTGAGGAGACGTTTAGCTTCCTCCGGCTTACTGGTGGCCAACATCTTAAAGCGATTCTCCGAGTAGAGAGTTTGCGCTACGGTAAGCTTAGGCTCACGGCTGTCCAATTGCAGGGGATTTTTGCCTTCTTTAGCTAAATCGGGATGATAACGGTACATTAACCAGCGACCGCTTTCCACCACTTCTTTTTGATGGTTCATGGCGGTGGTCATGTTGATCCCGTGAGCAATACAGTGAGAATAGGCGATAATTAGCGATGGCCCGTTGTAAGCTTCCGCTTCTAGGAAAGCTTTGATAGTTTGCTCGTTTCTTGCCCCCATAGCCACGCTGGCCACATAGACGTTACCGTAGGTCATGGCCATTAAACCGAGGTCTTTTTTCGGCCCTGGTTTGCCACCAGAAGCAAATTTAGCTACGGCGGCGCGGGGAGTAGCTTTCGAGGCCTGGCCGCCCGTATTCGAGTAAACTTCCGTATCCATGACCAAAATATTCACATTGCGACCACTAGCTAAAACGTGATCTAAGCCACCGTAACCGATGTCGTAGGCCCAACCGTCACCCCCGACAATCCAGACGCTTTTCTTGACCAGATAATCGGCCACGGATAACAACATTTTCACCTGCGTGGTCGGGGTTAATTGCCCTAAACGGGATTTTAAGGCCTCTACCCGTTGCCGTTGTTCGTAAATTTCCGCTTCATCGACTTGGTGACAATTGAGAATATCTGCCGCTAGACTTTCTCCGATTTCACTAGCGAGGGTTGCTAACAGTTCGGCGGCAAATTCTGCCTGTTTATCGATGGAAACTCGGAATCCTAAGCCAAATTCGGCATTATCTTCAAAGAGGGAATTCGACCAAGCTGGACCGCGACCTTCAGCGTTAACTGCCCAGGGTGTTGTCGGTAAATTACCTCCGTAGATAGATGAACAACCGGTGGCATTAGCCACTATCATGCGATCGCCAAATAGCTGACTGACCAATTTAACGTAGGGAGTCTCACCACAACCGGCACAAGCACCGGAAAACTCAAAGAGAGGTTCCTGCATTTGCTGATGGTTAATTTTATTAAGATTTAGGCTTGAACGGTCTGGATTCGGCAAATTAAGGAAGAAATCCCAGTTAACTCGTTCCTGTTCCCGCAGGGGCAATTGGGGAGCCATATTAATCGCTCTTAGACGCGGTTGCGATTTGTTTTTAGCGGGGCAAACATCAACGCAGATACCGCAACCGGTACAATCTTCGGCGGCCACTTGGATGGTGAATTTTAGCCCTTTCCAGTCGTGATCCTTGGCATTAGCGACTTTAAAGGTTTCTGGGGCCGTGGCTAATTCGGCCTCATCATAGACTTTTGAGCGAATAACGGCGTGGGGACAAACGAGAACGCATTTACCGCACTGAACACAGACATCAGCGTCCCAAACGGGGATTTCTTGGGCAATATTGCGTTTTTCCCATTGGCTAGTGGCGGTGGGATAAGTACCATCGTTGGGAAGGGCGCTAACGGGCAATTCATCCCCGTGACGGGCGATAATTTTGCCGAGGACTTCTCGGACGAAAGCGGGTGCGGTGTCGGGGATTGGTGGTCTTAATTCAAAAGCTTCCGGGGTGACAGTGGCGGGAATTGGCACTTGATAGAGGTGTTCTAGGGCAGAATCCACAGCTTTGATGTTCATCTGCACGATTTCTTCGCCTTTCTTGCCGTAGGTCTTGCGGATAGCTTTTTTGATTTGTGCGATCGCATCTTCCCGAGACAAAACCCCCGCTAGGGCAAAGAAACACACCTGCATCACGGTATTAATCCGACTGCCCATCCCCGCTTCTTTGGCTACTTGAGTGGCATTAATCGTATAAACTTGCAGATTTTTATCGATGATAGTTTGCTGGAGATTGCGGGGTAAGTGACTAAACACCTCCTCCGGTGGATAGGGACTATTGAGGAGAAAAATTGAGTTCGATTTAGCGGTTTCCAGCAGGTCAAATTGTTCGACAAATTCCCACTGATGACAGGCGATAAAGTTAGCATCAGTGATTAAATAGGTAGAGCGAATCGGCTCCGGTCCAAAGCGTAGGTGAGAAACTGTGACGGAGCCAGATTTTTTGGAATCATAGACGAAATAACCCTGGGCATAATTATCAGTATCTTCACCGATAATTTTAATTGAATTTTTGTTAGCTCCCACCGTACCATCGGAACCTAAACCATAGAAAACCGCCCGCACTACTTCGTCCGGTTCAGTGGAGAAACTGCGGTCATATTCCAGACTGGAAAAGGTAAGATCGTCAACGATACCAATAGTGAAGTGATTTTTCGGTTTGTCGAGACTTAAGTTATCAAATATACCAGCAATCATGGCTGGAGTAAATTCTTTGGAAGATAAACCGTAGCGTCCTCCCACAATTTTCGGCAGCTTGCCTTCGTACTCTTCCATAAAGGCATTTACCACGTCTAAATATAGCGGATCGCCCCCGGCACCGGGTTCTTTACAGCGATCTAAAACGGCTATTTTTTTCACTGTGGTGGGCAAAGCTGCCAGTAATTTTTCGGCGGCAAAGGGACGATAGAGACGAACTTTTAAAACCCCAACTTTAGCCCCATTTTGATTGAGATAATCAACGGTTTCATGGACGGTTTCCCCTCCCGATCCCATTAACATAATCACTCTTTCGGCATCGGGCGCACCGTGGTATTCATAGAGATGGTATTGCCGTCCTGTTAATTGGGCAAAACGATCCATAATTTTTTGAGTGATATCGGGACAAGCATAATAGAAAGGATTGACGCTTTCCCTTGCCTGGAAATAAACATCGGGATTTTGTGCCGTGCCTCGTAAAACCGGTCGATCGGGAGTTAAAGCCCTTTGACGGTGGGCAATAATTAGGTCTTCATCGATCAGTTCTTTGAGAGTTTCATCGCTAATTAATTCGACTTTTTGCACCTCATGACTGGTACGAAAACCATCAAAAAAGTGCAGAAAAGGAATCCGCGTTTCTAGGGTGGTAGCTGTGGCGATAGCCGCCAGATCTTGAGCTTCTTGAACGGAATTAGCCGCTAACATAGCCCAACCCGTACTTCTGGCAGACATGACATCACTATGATCCCCAAAAATTGACAATCCTTGGGCTGCTAAAGCACGGGCCGCCACATGAACCACTGAAGAGGTTAATTCCCCCGCAATTTTGTAGAAGTTGGGGAGCATTAATAATAATCCCTGCGAGGAAGTGAAAGTAGTAGTTAAAGCTCCTGTTTGTAGCGCTCCGTGCAGGGTTCCCGCTGCCCCACCTTCGCTCTGCATTTCGATTACGGAAGGGATGGTTCCCCAGAGATTAGCTCTGCGTTCGGCCGCCCAACTATCGGACCATTCACCCATAGGCGAGGAGGGAGTGATAGGATAAATAGCGATCACTTCACTGAGACGATAGGCAACGCGCGCAACAGCTTCGTTACCGTCTATGGTTGCATAGGTTTTTTTTGTCATGTGTTCCCCTTAGTTTTTACGATATTTGTCGGGATTTTAAGTTTTTTTACGGCTCAATTTCGCACTAAATATCCTGTCGTTTCCCTGACAACCGAAGGATTTTCTTTGAGCGTCGCTTTTGACTCCCTATCTACTATTGGACGCTTATGGCAGACAGGCTTAAGTAGAGCAATTTTTCTGTCTCCACCTCGATCATTATCCAGATTCTCGGCTTTCTAGCAATTCGTTATTTTTTCTTAATACGCTGCTGAGTTTGCCAGCAACCGACTGGGATTAATTAATATTGAGAATTGAGATAAAAATTAATGATACTTTTTTAAAAAAAGTGCTAGGTCAGAAGATAAGCTGTTGACTATCTAAATTACTCATTAAGACTGTCTATGAGCAGGGAGAAGGAATTATGAATTATTAATTATGAAGTGGGGAAGTGGGGAAACTTTTCAGTTATCAGTGAACAGTAATCAGTAATCAGTGAACCGATACAGCCTTTCTCGTCAAGGTGAAGCACAGATTAAACCTTGCTAATCAAGTATTTTAGCCGCAAGAACGAACCTCATCTATCTGAGAAACGCTGTAACTCGCATCTGATAACTGATAACTGATAACTGATTCAAGGCTGACGACCGACTCCTAACCAACCACGACAATTTTTGATTTTTGCAAGAGATCTAATAACCAGTTGATTTAGTCAGCCGATGAAGTTAAGATGTACTAGGTTAAACACAAATGAACTAAAGTACAAATTATCTTAACCCAAGGATAGGAAAATAGATCATGACTAACCTCGAAACCCTTACTCAAGCGCAAAAGGAGTTGTACGACTGGCTAATTGAGTATATTCGCACTACTCAACACGCCCCTTCCATCCGGCAAATGATGCGAGCGATGAATTTACGCTCTCCCGCACCGATTCAAAGCCGTTTAGAACGTTTACGCGCCAAAGGCTATATTGATTGGACAGAAGGAAAAGCACGCACCCTGCGGATTCTCAAACAACCAGTGCAAGGTTTACCGGTTCTCGGTGCGATCGCTGCTGGTGGTTTAGTGGAACCCTTCACCGATGTGGAAGAAAAACTCGATCTTTCTAACCTGTTGCAACGCAGTCAAGACTGTTATGCTCTGCGCGTTTCTGGAGACAGTATGATCGAGGATCATATTGCCGATGGGGATCTGGTGATTATGCGTTCTCTGACGGGTAATGAAGCGGTGTCCAATGGGGAAATCGTCGCCGCTAGAGTCGAAGGCCACGGCACTACTTTAAAACGTTTCTACCAAGAAGGAGAAATCATCACTCTCCAACCCTCTAATCAAAAATATCAACCAATTACAGCCAATACTGAACAAGTACAAGTGCAAGGGGTTTTAGTGGGTGTTTGGCGCGGTTATTAGCCAAAACTGGGGCGCACTTAAGCGCCCCGATAATTTTTCCTCTCCTTGCTCCGGGAAAAGAATCGGGTTGGCAGACTAGGATAATATAAGGGTTTTAGCCTATCCCGCACTTAGGTGTTTTAACTTTTATGCCCAAAAAACAGAAATATCCCCATCTCTTGGGATCAAAATGGACGGCAAAACAAAAAACATGGGGCTGGCGACATTTTCAAGTGGTCAATCGTCAAAATCGCGGTCAATGGGTTTTTGCCGAATTAGTTGCTTCCTGCGATCCGACCGTCCGCTTCTGGATTAATGCTAAACAGTTGCAAGACGCGAATCTCTGGCAATCAGGTTGGCAAACCCTAGCGGAAATGAACCAACCCGACAGCGCCGACGAGATTATTGTAAATTAATATTAAGAAACCTTGTAATTTTTCACTCTTTGCCCATCAGCCACGCCGAGAGCTTTTTATGCAAGAGATCTAGTTTAAATGCAGAACAGCCTATTTTCGGGGAGTTTTGGTTCTCGACGTATTTTTTTAGTTGTTCGACGGTAACGCCGCCACAACTGGCCACGAAATAAGCTCCCGTCCAAAAATAGGGTTTGTTGTAGAAATACTTTGCCGCTAAGTACGGAAATTCCTTTCTAATTAAGCGACTACTAACTGTTTTAAGGTTAGCGATTAGTTTGGATAAAGCGATGTCAGGTTTGTCATCGATAATCAGGTGAACGTAATCCGATTCACCGTTGAAATCAAGTAATGTGCTGTCCCA
>NZ_JADBTZ010000233.1:0-7290 GCF_020245885.1 Microcystis sp. M165S2
TGAAAGGTCGCGAAAGTCTGTGGACTTTGTGTAAGACAGTACATGGTTTTTTAACCGTGGTATGCAACGGTGGTTGAAGCAGAAACTTAAATCGTGAGGTTTAGGAATCGCCGCACTTTTAGGGCGGCGAGGATGTCAAAATGAATAGATTAATTTCTTAGTTTCCTTTTTAGCCCCTCTTACCTCAGGGAAGCAAGAGAATGTCCATCTGTCAGCATCTACGGTTCGGAAGTATTGCTTTTTAACCCATTTGTTCGATTTGTTTGGATGTTTACGCTTTGCCCATTTCCAGAGATAATACCAAGTTCTCTGACTGATATAAGCGAAAGTTTCTTTGCTTACACCAATTTTGTAGTAGTTAGCAAATCCCCTGAGAATCGGATTTAGCTTTCGGATTATGGCTTCTGCTGTAGTTCCATTAAGGGCTTTGATTTCTTCACCAATTCTTTGGCAGAAAGCCGGGACTTTCTCTTTCATTGGTTTGATTAAAAGCTTGCCATCGTATTGACGAATATTGAACACTAGGAAGTTAAATCCTTCACTAATATAGTCATTTCAAATAAGTATTATACAAGTAAAAAATAGGGTAAAATAAGGAGAAGCGAGCAACCCATACAGAAAAATGTCTTATAGCCTAGACTTGAGAAAAAAAGTAATTGATTATGTAGAGAATGGGGGAATCATAACCAAAGCCGCCGCTCTATTTAATATAGGAAGAGCCACAATATATAGATGGCGTTCGTAGGGAGAAACTTGAAGCAACAAAGGTGAAACACCGTCAGCGAAAGCTAGACTGGAAAGCACTGTCACAAGATGTCCAAGAAAATCCCGATGCAAGATTAAGAGACAGAGCCGAGAAGTTTGGAGTGAGACCAAGTGCCATAAGACTATGCCTTAAAAAAAATGAAAGGGGAGCATCTCACCTTTGTAACTCCTAAATTAAGTTTTATGTCAAGCTATTTTGAAAGCCTTACCAGAAGCAAGTTTTAGCGACAAGCATAATTACTCACTTGCATAAATGAGATGCTCCCCTTGCCTTCAGAACCTGATTACTGTTTACTGTTTACTGACCACTGAAAAAAACTTCCATCAACAGTGTCTCACTGATTACTGATTACTGATTACTGTTTACTGTTTACTGATAACTAAAACAACTCCCAACACTTAATATATGAAATGGACAGATAAAGATCAGATAATTATGCAAGGGATCGATCGACCCCTAGGCAAATATTATGCGGCACGATTGAAAGCTCAGGGAACCTGTTTAGTAGCGGGGGTGGCTAGTGGCTGCAGTGGTGAGATAATCGCAGAGATACCAGTGTTTGATCTAGTGGCCGAGGCCGTTGCTGAAGCAGGAGAAATCAAGACCAGTTTAATTTTAGTCCCCCCCAATCAAGTCCTAGATGCGGCCTTAGAAGCGATCGCATCAGCAATTCCCCAATTAATTATCGTCACCCCCGGAGTTCCCCCCTTGGATCTGGTGGAATTATTAAAGATAGCTAGTACCACCGGGACATTAATTCTCGGCCCCGGCAGCCAGGGTGTAATTATTCCCAATTATCTTTGGTTGGGTATTTGTGAACCCAGTTTTTATCAATCGGGGACAATCGGTCTGATCACCCGCGGCGATCGCATAGGGGATGAAGTGGCGAAAACTTTAACAGCAGCGGGGTATGGTGAATCTATGGCGGTAAATTTGGGTACTGACGGCATTATTGGCTCCAATTTGTCCCAATGGTTGCAGGTTTTTGAGGAAGATGAAAATACCGAGGCAATTCTCCTCGTCAGTCAGGTGGGGGGAAAGGCCGAAATCGAGGCAGCCAAATATATTGCCTCGGCGATCGAAAAACCAGTGATTGCCTATCTTGTGGGGTTAAATGCAGCGATTGAAACCAATTTCGGCGATACAGAAACAATTATTTCTAACCAACTTTCCTACTCTGTTGCCGCTAAGAATACCAGAAAAGATAGCTTACGTCATTTTCAAGAAGCTGGGGTGACAGTAGTAGAAAAATTAGCCGATTTACCTGCCTCTTTGGCTAAAGTCTTGTCCTGAATTTGACCCCATTGCTCCAATAATATTTATAATCTGACAATATTCTGCCAAAATAAGCACCTAACAAGGTTTCTCACCCCCATCCTTCCTGGGGGATTTTCGATGACAATTGCTGAGAGCTACTATATCATGGTAGATCACCTGTGATTCCTCAGACTGGCCAAGATAAAGATGGCAACAGGCAAAAATTAGGAAAAATCAGCGACAATCGAAACGGCAAGAGCAAAAAAAATTCTATTCTAGATTGACCCTTTCAGCAGACCAACTATCCCACCCTTCTAGACGACGACCGTAAGGATAACTTCTATGGCGCAACAAAATAACCTAAAAATCGACAATATACACCAAATCGATCCCTATTGGGGTCCTCCATGGCTCGTAGAAGAACGGGACGCTTGCGGAGTCGGTTTTATTGCCGATGTGCGCGGTTCGGGTAGCCATCAACTGATTGAACAGGCACTTTCGGCCCTCGCTTGTTTGGAACACCGGGGAGGCTGCAGCGCCGATCAGGATTCCGGTGACGGTTCTGGTATAATGACCGCTATCCCTAGAGCTATCCTCGCTCCTTGGTTCGCCGAAAATGGCTTAAATATGCCAGAATCTGAGCGTCTAGGGGTGGGTATGGTCTTTCTTCCCCAAGCAACCCAAGAACGAGCCGACGCTAAAGCACATATCGAGGAAATTGTCAATAAATATAATATTAAGATTTTAGGTTGGCGTACCGTTCCCGTCCGTCCTGAAACCCTCGGCCGACAAGCAAGGGAAAATCAACCCTTTGTCGAGCAAATTCTGGTTACTTCCCCCGATTTAGCCGGTTCTCAATTCGATCGCCTACTCTATATTGCCCGTTCTGAAGTCGGTAAGCAACTGGCCGATGATTTCTATTTCTGTTCCTTTTCCTGTCGCACCATTGTCTATAAAGGCATGGTACGGGGCGAAATCCTGCGAGAATTCTATCTAGACCTGCAAAATCCCGCCTATAGCAGTCAATTCGCTATTTATCACCGACGTTTTAGCACCAATACCCAACCGAAATGGCCTCTCGCTCAACCGATGCGCTTATTGGGTCATAACGGCGAAATTAACACCCTTTTAGGCAATATTAACTGGATGTCGGCCCGGGAACCCGCTTTAGAAACGGAAGGTTGGACCCACGAAGAATTACAATCCCTGACTCCCATTGTTAACCCCGCTAACAGCGACTCCTATAACCTCGATAGCGCCCTAGAATTATTGGTGAGAACCGGTCGCAGTCCCCTAGAAGCAGCTATGATCCTAGTGCCGGAGGCCTACAATAATCAGCCGGATTTACAGGATTATCCCGAAATTATCGACTTTTACGAATACTATAGCGGTTTACAGGAACCCTGGGACGGTCCAGCTTTACTGGTATTCAGTGACGGGGGAATCGTCGGCGCTTGTTTAGATCGCAACGGTTTGCGACCGGCCCGTTATAGCATTACTAACACGGGTTATATCGTCGTTTCCTCGGAAGCGGGAACTATTCCCCTTGATGAAACCACCATTATCGAAAAAGGTCGTCTCGGCCCTGGTCAAATGCTCGCAGTGGACCTAGAAAAAGGCGAAATTAAGCGTAATTGGCAGATTAAACAGGAAATTGCCCGATCTAATCCCTACGGTGAATGGGTGAAATCCCAACGCACCTTTATTGACAAAGAAACAGCGATCGACATTCCCGCTCCTAGTAATCTCCTTCCCCGGCAAACCGCTTTCGGTTATACTGCCGAAGATGTGGATATGATTATCGTCCCCATGGCAGAACAGGGAAAAGAACCGACTTTCTGTATGGGTGATGACACTCCCCTAGCGGTCCTCTCCAGTAAACCCCATCTTCTCTACGATTACTTTAAACAACGTTTTGCCCAAGTTACTAACCCTCCCATCGATCCTTTACGGGAAAGTTTAGTCATGTCCCTGACTATGTATCTGGGACGACGGGGCAATATACTTAAATTAGGGGTTGATGACGCACATTTACTGAAATTAGACTCTCCCCTGCTCAATAATGCTGAATTAGCCAAAGTTAAAACCTCTAGCTACAAAACAGCCGAACTTTCTACCCTTTATGATCTGACCACCGGACCGGGGGGATTAGAAGATGCGATCGCTAATTTGTGCGCTGAGGCCGCCAAGAAAGTAGAATCGGGAGCGGAAATTTTAATTCTCAGTGACAGAACTGCTCCTATTGACGAAAAAACTAGCTATATTCCCCCCTTATTAGCTGTTGGTGCTGTCCATCATCACCTGATTCGCTCACACTTGCGTTTAAAAGCTTCGATCGTTATCGATACGGCCCAATGTTGGAGTACCCATCACTTCGCTTGTCTAATTGGTTATGGCGCTTCCGCAGTTTGTCCCTATCTTGCGTTAGAAACGATCGCCCAGTGGTGGATCGAGCCAAAAACGCAGAAATTGATGGAAAACGGCAAATTAGAAGCTATTAGCCTTGAAAAAGCCCTAATTAATTACCGCAAATCCGTAGAAGCAGGATTACTGAAAATCCTCTCGAAAATGGGTATTTCTCTCCTATCTTCCTACCATGGGGCGCAAATTTTCGAGGCGATCGGATTATCGGCAGATTTAGTTAAACTAGCTTTTAACGGTACTACCAGTCGCGTCGGGGGTTTAAGCATTGCGGAGGTGGGACAAGAAGCGATCGCATTCCACAGTCAAGCTTTCCCCAATCTTACCGCTAAAAAACTAGAAAACTACGGTTTTGTCAACTACCGTCCGGGGGGAGAATACCACATGAATTCCCCGGAAATGGCGAAAGCACTCCATAAAGCAGTGGCTGCTCACTCCCAAGGTGAAGGATATGACCATTACGAAACCTATCGTCAAATCTTGCAGCAAAGACCTGTTACTGCATTGCGCGATCTATTAGAATTTAACAGCGATCGAGCCTCAATTGCCATCGAAGAAGTAGAATCGATCGAAAGTATCCTGCAACGCTTCTGCACAGGGGGAATGTCCCTCGGTGCCTTGGGACGGGAAGCACACGAAACCCTAGCGATCGCCATGAATCGCATCGGAGGTAAGTCCAATTCCGGAGAAGGGGGAGAAGATCCGATCCGTTACACCAGCTTAAGCGATGTGGATGCAGAAGGACATTCTGTGACTATGCCCCATCTAAACGGCTTAAAAAACGGTGATACGGCTAATTCTGCCATTAAACAGATAGCTTCGGGACGTTTTGGAGTCACCCCCGAATACTTAATGAGTGGAAAACAGCTAGAGATTAAAATGGCCCAAGGAGCAAAACCGGGAGAAGGAGGTCAATTACCGGGGAAAAAAGTCAGTTCCTATATTGCCATGTTACGGCGCTCAAAACCGGGAGTAACTTTGATTTCTCCCCCTCCTCACCACGATATCTACTCGATCGAAGATTTAGCGCAATTAATCTACGATTTACACCAAATTAACCCCCGGGCCAAAGTTTCCGTCAAATTAGTGGCCGAGATCGGTATCGGCACAATTGCGGCCGGAGTTGCCAAAGCTAACGCTGATATTATCCAGATTTCTGGTCACGATGGTGGTACAGGTGCATCACCCCTAAGTTCGATCAAACACGCGGGTAGTCCCTGGGAATTGGGAGTGACGGAAGTGCATCGGATGTTAATGGAAAATCAACTGCGTCATCGGGTGATTTTGCGCGCAGATGGAGGACTAAAAACCGGTTGGGATATCCTCATGGCTGCTCTCATGGGTGCGGAGGAATTCGGTTTTGGTTCCATTTCCATGATTGCCGAGGGGTGTATCATGGCCCGCGTCTGTCACACGAATAATTGCCCTGTGGGAGTCGCTACCCAGCAGGAACGTCTCCGCGCTCGTTTTCCCGGAATTCCCGCTCATGTGGTCAATTTCTTTACTTTGGTGGCTGAGGAAACGCGGCAATTATTGGCGAAATTAGGCTATCACAGTTTAAATGAGGTGATTGGCCGGGCAGATCTGTTAAAAGTGCGCTCCGATGCTCGTTTAACTAAGACAGAATCCCTCAATCTCGATTGTTTGTTAAATTTACCCGATGGACGAAGCGATCGCTCTTGGTTGCAGCACGAGGAAGTACATAGTAACGGTGCTGTTCTCGATGACGAGATTCTAGCAGATAGCGAGATTAAACAGGCGATCGAGCAACAGGGAACCGTCAGCAAAACCTACAGGATTGTCAATACCGATCGCTCCGTCGGGGCGAGAATTGCGGGGGTAATTGCCCAAAAATACGGTAATGACGGCTTTGAGGGCGAAATTAAGCTCAATTTCCAGGGTGCAGCCGGTCAAAGTTTCGGAGCATTTAATTTACCCGGTGTCAATCTCCATTTAGAGGGAGAAGCTAACGATTATGTGGGTAAAGGCATCTACGGCGGCGAAATTGTCATCGTACCGCCCCAAAACGCCAATTATCAGCCCGAAGATAACGCTATTATCGGTAATACCTGTCTCTACGGGGCCACCGGTGGGGTATTATACGCTAATGGTCGCGCTGGTGAACGCTTTGCTGTCCGCAATTCCACCGCGAAAGCAGTTATCGAAGCGGCCGGGGATCACCTCTGTGAATACATGACCGGTGGAGTAATTGTTGTGCTTGGTTCCGTCGGTCGCAACGTCGGCGCCGGGATGACAGGGGGATTAGCTTATATCCTCGACCAATCCCTACCGGAGAAACTTAACCCCGAAATTGTCAAGATTCAACGGGTTGCCACGGCAGCCGGCGCTGAACAGTTAAAATCTTTAATTGAGGCTCATGTAGAACGCACTAATAGCCCCAAGGGTAAGTTAATTTTAGCTAATTGGGATAGCTATCTCGGTCAATTCTGGCAAGTGGTTCCCCCCTCGGAAGCGGATAGTCCCGAAGCGCAAATTAGCGCGGAGAAAACCTTAACTTCGGTGTAATTTCTTTGGGGTGCGTTAACCAAGAGTAACGCACCCATTGATTAATTTTTTGACTGCGGAGTTGATTAATGGCCATCCCCACCACCTATACTAGCTATACCCAAGCACAAGAACATTTTATTCAGGTTTTAGAAAAAGTAGAACTGGGAAACTCGATCGTTATTGTCCAACGTCAGGGTCATCATCGAAAATTTTGGGTCTGAAACCCCGTCGTTCTACGACGGCTTTACCGTTAAATACTAGCGCATTTACCAAATATATGCTAAAATGTGAGACATGGAAAAAGCCTACTCGTTTCGATTTTACCCCACACCCGAACA
>NZ_JADBTZ010000234.1:0-8849 GCF_020245885.1 Microcystis sp. M165S2
CGACTAGAACCCATCAGTGCAAGTGTGGGTGTGTTTTGGATAGGGATGAAAACGCCGCAATCAACATCCTTAAAAGGGGACTAAGTACGGTAGGGCATACCGGAACCTTTGGGCTCGATCCAATAAACGCTTGGGGAGAGAATACCTCTACTTTTTCAGAAGCAATTCTGTCTTTCGCAAGTAATCTCTGTGAACCAAGAATCCCCGTCTCTTTAGAGCGGGGAGTGTCAAAGTACCTATTTCCGTTGAGATTGCCGAAGTTGCCGCCCAGTTAAGAGCAAGACAAAACTTGCGAACTCCAGACGCAATCCAGATTGCCACTGCTATGGGAGAAGGTGCTATGTTTTTCTTGACCAATGATGCCCGTTTAGCTGCTGTCCCAGATTTAAAAGTTTTGGTTTTGGATGCTCTGTAACAGTACGCCAATCTGGTGGAGTTCGTTCCTTAAACATTGATTCAAGCAAATGATTACAAGTAAAAAACGTCTATGCACAGCGACGGACGGGAGTGCGATCGGTTATGAGAGAGTTGTAAATTTTTGTTACGAAATGCAGTCAGATTGAACAATTGGTGCTATGGTCGCATAAAAGCTATTTGTATCTCGGCTGATTGTCAGGAATCGACAAAAGGGGTGATATGTCAAAAGTTTCCCCATATCCTTACTCTGGTTATTCGGAAAGTTTCTGCATAATCAACAGTTAGATGGCTTAGGCTATCAGCTGGGGCATACTTGAAGAGTGTCTGTTCGAGTTCAAAAATTAAAGTGACCAGCACCCCTGGAGCAATATGCGACAATCAGAATCAAAAATTGCGCTGCTGATTGATGCAGACAACGCCCCTGCATCAAAAATTGAGGCGATCGTCTCTGAAATTGCCAACTATGGAGTTGCCAATATTCGTAAGGCTTACGGAAACTGGAAAAGTCCTGCGCTGAAAGCCTGGGAGGAGTGTTTGCATGAATACGCTATTCGCCCCGTCCAACAGTTCGACTATACGAAGGGCAAAAATGCTACCGATGCTGCAATGATTATTGATGCAATGGATTTGCTGTATACACAAGAGTTGGATGCTTTTGCAATCGTGTCGAGTGATTGCGACTTTACTCCTTTAGTGATGAGAATTTTGACAAATGGCTTAAAAGTCTATGGATTTGGCGAGAAGAAAACGCCATTGCCTTTTGTTTATGCGTGTTCAACATTTTTATACCTAGAAACTATTGATCAAGCAGTAAATTCTGAGGAGACTTCCAAAGTTTCTGCAAGTGTTAAGAAAACTGGTAAAGAGTTGAAGCAAGACACCAAATTAATCAGTTTATTGAGGGGCGCGGTTTCTAGGACTCTAGACGATGATGGTTGGTCGAATTTGGCAGAGATTGGCGGACACATAGCAAATCAGGCATCTTTTGACCCACGCAACTACGGATATGCAAAGCTGAGTGGCCTGTTCGAGGCTATTGACTTATTCGAGATTCAGCGAAAAAATAAGGCAGTCTTCGTGAGGAGCAAGCAAAAGAATGGCACTACTCCAAAAACCTAGTGCCGCTCTGGTAGGGTGCGTTACCTAATGCAATTCCTACCGATGCAGCGATCAATTTTAAGGAAACCCAACATCCTCACCTGTTACTATGAAAGGGTATAATAAGCTTACTTTAGATCATCAAGGAGGTAACAAAACCTTAATGGAAAGTCGGATCCATATCCATCCAGATATTTGTAATGGAAGACCTGTTATAGCTGGAACTCGAATTCCGGTGCAAGCGGTTATGGAATTTTTAGGAGCAGGGGATTCTATTGAAGAAGTCCTTGAAGAATATCCCTCTCTGAATCGAGAAGATATTTATGCCTGTATGCAATTTGCAGCAAGATTGATGGCGAATCACTATGAAGTCAGAAAAATTGCATGAATGGTTTTTTCTTTGATGAAAATTTACCAGCTAAAATCCTGTTTACTCCATCTTTATCGATCATTTATGTTTCGGTTTTAGGTAGAAGTCCAAGTGATACGGAAATTTGGCAATATGGAAAGGATAAAAAACTGGTTATTGTTACGAAATTGGTATTCCTGACAAAGGGAGTTATTTACTGAGGTCATCCGCTCTTTTATTGTCAATAATTTAGCATCCAACTTCCTTGACCTCAATAACTTGGAAGCCATAGTCTGAAGTTCAAAGGCATACTACGAAAATTCTGTCAATGCGTAAGTCCTATTATATTTTTTCGACAATGGCAAGTTAGTTAATGTCGATGACTGGGTTCCTTATTGACGGGTGTAGCGATGACAGTATTATTATCGCCTAAAGGTACTTTCCCCGCTCAAATAATTGATATTATTAGTCCCTATCAGTTAGTCATGAACCGGGGAAAACGAAACAACATCCAAGTAGGACGGCGAATGTTAGTGTACGAACCAACCACGGAAAAAATTCAAGGTCGATGGGAATATCTAGAAATTCTCAAGGGGAGTGGACGGGTTATCAGCGTAGAGGAAAATAAAGCTACGATTGAATCCGATTACCTAAAGACATTTGAGAATCCTAAAATCGGGGATTCGGTTAAACCAATTTAGCAATTTTATCATGAGTAATCAACTTAAGGAAACAATAGGCGATTATGGCATCGAGAATAGTTTAGATGCCATGATTGACTTAATCGAGTTTCGATGCTTAAGCGAGCTACATAAAGCAGCAATATTAGCCTATTTAGGGTTTGCTGAAAAAGTTTTTCCTGGGGGCAGGGTGTGGGGTTTTATCGATTTTCAGGTGGTCAATTACCTAATTTTCAGGGAAAAAGTCCCGGAATTTTCCCCTAAATCACTCCAAAGGTCGGCACTTTTTGAGGTCAAAAAAGTCTAAAAGTCTTATCCAACAAAGTTTTTATATTTATTCAGCAAACCCTAACTATAGAGTTCTTGCATAATTAATTTTTGAGAGTTCAAAAGTGATAAAAATAGGCATAAAATTGCATAAAATACCTAAATAGAGCATTTAATTGATTAATGCTCATGCTTAATTCTTCTGAATCCTGACTACTGGCTCCTTACTCCTCACCTAACGGAAGATTTTTGATTTTTGCCAGAGGTCTTATTTTGTGTTTTTTTGTAAAAAGTAATTTTAAATACAGAAACTTTTTTTAGAATGTATAGATAAGTGACTAAGAAAAATTTAAGAATACTTTCTCACTTACCCTGGGCTTTTATATTAACCGATTAAGAGGATAATTACCGTGAAAACAGCGAAATATTCCGAAAAAATTGCCGCTCTCTGGACAACATTCCTCTTGGGAACCCTATTTCACACCCAACTGGGTTTAATGCCGCTCTTCCATGGTCAATCGATCGTCGAGAGTCATCAAACCAGCAATCTCGATCCGATTTTCTGGGGAATGTTGCTCTTTTTTTTGCTGCCAATGTTAGCGATTATCGGGGTCAATTTTAGCGAAAGTCGCTCCTTGAGAAAGGCCCATTTCTGGCTGACAATTCTCTATTCTGTCTTGAATTTAGCCCATCTCATCGCCGATCTTTTGGTCAGACCGATCGCCTGGTATCAAATCGCTCTCATGGCAATTTTATTGATTATCGGACTGATTTTAAATCTAGTTTCCTATCAATGGCTGCGGTTAGCGATCGCCCATCCGCGCCATCTCTCGGAACGTCATTAGTAGTGGCAAGATCAAAGGGACTAACTGATTCACACAAGAGAATGCCTTTTGATCTGAAGTTGGTGCTTATTAAGGCAAAAGCAAGCTTAAACCGTAGCTAAAGCGATTTTTTTTGAAAAAATAGCTTAAAAACTCCAATTAATCCCTATTATTTCCTAGATCAGCCCGTAAATTGCCCCTGTTTCCTGGCCGCCACTGCGACCACATCTCACCAAATATGGAGCTTTTTAGCTATGATGGTTGAGAAGCAAGCCAATAAAGGGAACTTTCGGGGCTTGTTATTCATCAAAAAACTCCTGATCGGAGGAGTCAAATAGACTATATAGTTCAGATTAACGACAAATATTGGTTAATAGTAATAACGAGGTAATTATTTTGATGAAATCTCTCATTCGTTGGACGGCAACTTTTGGTTTAGTAGGAACGACAATGTTGACTTCGCTGCTGGGAAGCTATTCTAAAGCACTCGCTTTACCGGAAGAACAAATCGTCAGAACCTTGCAGTCTGTACCTGTCTTCGCTATTGCCGATGATCAAGGAGTTCCCCTAATTGCCGTGGGAGAAAAAGAACAGAAATTCACGGGAGTTTTTATCAGTCAGCAGGACGCACAAAACTTTTTTGAACGACTGAAAAAAGAGAATCCTGAAGTGGCCAGCAAAGTTAAAGTTCAGGCTGTTTCTTTGGCACAGGTCTATAAAATGCAAACCAGTCAAACCGATCAAAATCGTCTAATTATCGATTTTGTTCCCAAAGAGTCGGAAGTAGAATCAGCGAAAAAACTGCTCAGTGAAAGAGGTCAACAATATCAAGGTGGTGTACCTTTATTTGTGCCGAAAGCAGGAAAAGAGAGTAATTTTCTGGTGATCAATCGCAATAATCAGGATTTTATTCCTTTCTTCTTTGAAAAAGCTGCCGCTTTGCAAATGGTAGAACAATATAAAAAAGCTAATCCCGCAGAAGCAGCCACGGTGAAAATTGATGTTATTCCCTTAGAAAATGTCATCGCCACCCTACAACAAAGCAACGATGAAGCTTTAACTAAAATTCTCCTCTATCCTAGCCAAGAAACGATTGATTTTATTCGGGCAAATAGCAACCAAAAGGCTCCCAACCAACCCCCGGCAAATCAGCCACGCCCTAATAATAATACCAATAATCCCCCCGCACCCAATCGTTAAGCCTTGTGTCTGCTAGTATTTCCGGTCAAGAATTAAGTCAATGGCGTCAACAGGCGATCGCCGATCTGCAGCAAGCGCAACTATCTCCGAAAGAAGTGGATATCTTTCTGCAAGTAGTGACAGATTTAGATACTCTTTCCCTGCGCTTACAATCCTTTCGCGAACGAGAAAAAATCCCTTTGAGTTATTCTTGGTCGGAAATTACTAAACGCTGGCAAAAACGCCTTCAAGCAAGGGTTCCCTTGCAGTATTTGCTCGAATCGGTGGTCTGGCGTAATTTTACCCTCAAAGTCTCCCCAGAAGTCTTAATTCCTCGTCCCGAAACCGAGTTATTAATCGATATTGTTGCAGAAACCGTCAGAGGAGAAGAAGGGGGAATCTGGGTAGATCTGGGAACCGGTAGCGGTGCGATCGCGATTGGTTTAGCCAGTATCTTGACAAAAGCAGAAATATATGCTAGTGATTACAGTCAAACGGCTTTAGCGATCGCCAAAGAGAATATCATCAATACGGGTTTTGCCGACAGAATTATCTTAAAACAGGGTTCTTGGTGGACACCCCTAGAGAAGTGGAAAGGACAGATTAGCGGTATGGTGTCCAATCCTCCCTATATTCCCAGTGCAGAAATTCTCGACTTACAAATTGAAGTGCGGGAACATGAACCCCGTTTGGCCTTGGATGGAGGTGAAGACGGATTGACCGCGCTGCGCTATCTAGCGGCCACTGCTCCCGATTATCTGCGATCGGGAGGCCTTTGGCTAGTGGAAATGAGAGCCGGTCAAGGGGAAAAAGTAGCGCAAATGCTGGAAAATCAGGGCAATTATCGACAAATTCAGATTATTAACGACCTAGCAGGTTTCGATCGCTTTGTTTTGGCCGAGCGAATTTAGCGCAATGTCCCCGCTTCGCAGTCCCGCAGCCAGAGACGCACCGCTTGGCCGATGGTGCCTTGACTGGTTTCTAGGGGAGGTAAGGGGACTTGAGCGGGTTCTAGGGAAGCTAGTTGACTGTAAATCGTCACTAATCGCCATCCTTCCCCAGTTTTAGTTAAAAATAACCAGTGATAATTCTGGAGAGTGACAGAGCGATTTTTGCTATACTGACGCTCTAAAGTCGTAAAAAAAACCTGTTGAGTGTCATCGGCAATTTGACCAGAATATTGACTGGCAGTTAAAGGTAGGGGTGCAAATTCGGGACGACCGGCAATAATCACAAAAACCGGTGTAGATAATTCTTGATCGATTTGGGAGCGGGTAATAACTCGGTTAGCATAACCGGGTAAATCTGACAAGAGGCGATCGACTAAAAGATTTAAATCCTCCGGACAGCTAGAAAGAGGAAGACTAACGGCTGGGAAGTTAATCCCGAAAATAACCAGTAATACAGCTAAATATCGGCTAATTCTTGACAAATTTTTGCCCATGCTACCTTTGGCTCCTCGGCACCGGTGATCGGTCGTCCAATTACTAGATAATCAGCCCCAGCTTTAAGCGCTTGGGCCGGAGTCATCACCCGACTTTGATCCCCTTTGCTTGACCAGGAGGGACGAACTCCGGGACAAACTAAGAGAAAATCCTCTCCACAGACGCGCCGCAATTGCGCCACTTCTTGGGGAGAACAAACCGCCCCATCAATTCCCGATTCCTTGCCCAATAATGCCAGATTTAAGGCATATTCCGATAGCTCTAGGGAAATTTTGAGGTCGAGGGCTAATTCACGGGCGTTAAGGCTGGTTAAAACGGTGATAGCGAGAAGTTTTGGCGGGGATGGCAGGTCAGAGATTGCCCCTTTCGCCGCCGTCAGCGCTTGCCGTCCGGCCGTAGCGTGGAGGGTGAGTAAATCCACTTGATAGCGACTAGCTGAACGACAGGCCCCGGCAACCGTATTGGGAATATCATGAAATTTTAGATCGAGAAAGCTCTTTTTTTGTCTTTCTTGCAGAATCCCTAGAATTTCTGTACCGCTACTGACAAATAATTCTAGTCCCACTTTCCAAAAATTGACTTCCGGCAACAGATCGAGCAGTGCGATCGCTGATTCTAAATCCGGCACATCGAGAGGAACAATAATTCGGTCTGAGTTGGTCATATTTGGCTGATAAATCAGAGAAAAATCCAATCGGCAAAAGTGGCAGCCTGTCCGCAATAAATGCCATCACGATCGATGATATTCCAAACGATCGCTTTTTCAATGCGAAATAGTTGACCGTTTTTCGTGATCCTTACCCCGTGATAATCGTTGATATAGCCCTGTTTTTTGACTAAATCCAGCATTTTTTGGCGTTCTTGGGCGATTTCCTCTCCCTCTACCGTCGCTCGCGAAGGAGTTGCTAATAATTCTGGCCAAGTTAAACCCCAGAGATCGAGGGCGCCGCGATTACCATAATTGAAGATCGGATTAGTTTGTGTACCGTGGGAAACCAGCACAAAAGGGGCATAAAAGAGCATTTTACTCTGTTCTTTGCCAGTACCGATCCAGGGCAAAAGCGATCGCCCGATTAATTGTTCATAACTATCCAGCAGCAATTCCGTCCAAGCTATAATAGCTAAATCTTCCCAAATTTCCATAAAATTATCTTGAAAAACCGGTTTAATCTTGCCGTTGCCAATATTTATAGGCCGCGTAGGCTAAAGTAATCACTCCCGTCAGAATTGCCGACTCATCCACTAAAAATTCCGGATGGTGAAGGGGGGGATTAAGGAGATTAGGAGAACCCACTCCCAGACGGAACATTGTCCCCGGGGCCTGTTGCAAATAAAGGGAAAAATCCTCGGCCCCCATGGAGGGTTCCGAGAGAATTAACACCCGATCCTGTCCCCAAGCTTCTAAACCGGCTTCTTCGACTAACCGGGTTAAAAATTGGTCATTTTGCACCGATGGCACGCCCCGACGATATTTTACTTGACATTTAGCGTTATATGTGCTACAGACATTCGTGACCAAACTCTCGATCCATTCCGGGAGATGGGCGTGGGTTTCTGGGTGCAGCGATCGCACGGTTCCTGCCATGCGTACCTGATCGGCGATGACGTTGGGGGCGCGACCACCGCTAATCTGCCCGATGGTGAGAACAATGGGACGCAAAGGGTTCTGAGTCCGACTAATTGCCTGTTGCAAAGTGGTGATTACTTGCGAGGCGATCCAGATAGCATCGATCGCCTCGTGGGGACGGGCCCCGTGGCCAGATTCCCCTTGAATAAAAATCTCCAGATCGTCGGCAGCTGCAGTTAAGGCCCCGTAACGAACCCCGATCGATCGGGCCGGAATCGAGGGGAAAACGTGCAGCCCCAAAACGGCGCTGACATCCCGCATCACCCCCTCCCGGATCATCCAACTGGCCCCCTGGGCGATTTCCTCTGCTGGTTGAAAGAGAAAGCGTATTTTTCCCTCCAAAGGTTCCGAGAGACGGGAAAGCACCATCGCCACCCCTAAACCGACGGTAGCATGAACATCGTGACCGCAGGCGTGCATAATCCCCGGTTTACGGGAAGCAAAGTCTAAATCGGTTCTTTCTTGGATCGGCAGGGCATCCATATCGGCGCGGATAGCTAAAATTCTCCGATCACTGCCTTTTCCCGCCAATTCTCCCTTAACTCCCGTTTTTCCCACCGCTTCCTGCACCGATAGACCACAGGAAGACAAAACTCCGGCAATATAGGCGGCCGTTTGATATTCTTGCCCACTTAACTCTGGATTCGCGTGAATGTGGCGGCGAATCTCCACTAATCGGGGTGCGAGACTCTCGGCTATGTTTTTAATCTCGGAGAGCATGAAACCAGTTTTACAGTATCTTTAGACTTAATCATAGAGCATTTTTTCCCTGAAAATTCGACTTGGCTGATTTTAAGTCTGCATTGTCTTCTCGGCATTCTTTCATCGAAAATTTTGGGTGGGAAACCCCGCCGTTCTAGGTTGGCTTTACGTTAGAATTAAAAAGACCGTCTCGAAAACCAAGTGGGCGGACAGCACCTTGAAAACTCGGCTTAGGGGGTTCCGTTCAGAAAAGCTTGTCCG
>NZ_JADBTZ010000235.1:0-10220 GCF_020245885.1 Microcystis sp. M165S2
GTATTGATACCTTGCTTTCATTGGGTTAAAATGTGTCTGTCTGTACTCTATTTTAACTAGATCTATCAATAATGTCAAGTCGGTTGCGCTCATGAAAGACACTCTATAATCAGTGATCAGTAAACAGTAATCAGTAAACATTAAAAAGACAGGACGAAACTTCTATTTAATACTGCACACTTAAAAACTCACATCTGATAACTGATGACTTACCCACTGATAACTGATAACTGATAACTGATAACTGATAGGTGCAACCCTGGAAGTTCTTAAGTGCTATATTAAAGATCAAGAAAAGCCGTCGTAAAACGACGGGGTTTTAACCCAAATTTTCGATAACCTCAGATTTTTCATGATACAGATCTAATAAAGTCTGGTTATCCATCTCCTCCTCAAAAAATATCTCATCGGTCCCCACCACTTCCGCATTCTCTCGCAGTCTTTGAGATAGTCTCGTCCGTAGTTTAATAATTCTCTCCACTCCCTCCGCAGGTAAAAAGGAATAACAGAGAACCTGACTTGCTTTTTGACCGATTCTATCTACCCTTCCGGCCCGTTGAATGAGACGAATAATTGCCCAGGGCAAGTCATAATTAACGATAATGGCACAATCCTGTAAATTTAACCCTTCACTGAGGATATCCGTCGCGACTAGGACTCGTATTTCTTCCTCCACTTGCTGAGAATTGCTGCGGGGACTAAAACGATGGACAATTTCCGCAGGATTAGGAGAGTTTCCCGTCACTCCCGCAATCTTATCCACTCCCCGATTTCGCAACTGAGTAACTAAATAAGTCACCGTGTCTGCAAATTGACTAAAAATTAACACCTTCTCTTGGGGATGATTTTCCTGTAACAGCTGCCATAACTTCTCTAGTTTTTCGTCGGTCTTTGGCTGCCAAGTCCCACAGGTCTGCAATAATGCTATTAAAGCCAAGGCATCGGATTGTAAGTCTTTTTTCAATGCGGGTTTAAAGACCTCGGTTTTAATCCACTGAAAGCGCTTGCGATAATCACTGACATACTTTTGATACACTTGTTCGGCTCTTTTTTGATACTCTTTTTCTAACCCGGTTATCCCCCCAGTGTCCTCGGTTTCTATACTGTCTTCTTCTCCATGAGTGACTAAATCCTCATCCAGATAACGAGTGTCTAACAAAGCTAGATCCTGACTCCCGATGGGAAGGGGTAAATTATTGGCCATGGCATGAAGGAAAATATAGTTACGGAAAATATGACGGTCAAGGGATTGTAGGAAAGCATACCCCCCACTCTCCAAACGTTTAAATAGATTCGTCCGACAAAATCCCATTAATCTTTTACCCGCGCGGGAGAGACTTTTTAAGATAGTTTCCTCCTCTCCTGTCCCTTTACATCCTTTAATTAGATAATTTCCCAATCCGTAACGGGGTAACTTCAATCCGTTGAGAGTTATCACCACTGCTTCCGAATATAAACGCGCATAAACCGAGTCTTGTAGGTCAAACGTTATCGTCTTTAGTTGTCGTTGGGGAAGATATACCCTCGACCCATCGGCAAATTTTAGATACTTGCGACCCTGTTCGTCTTCTGTAGCATAATTATTTTTGATAAAACCGCGAGTCCGTCTAATCATATAGAGACGCATTAAGTCTCTCCAGTCGTCGGGAGAGTCACTTTTTTCAAAGGCAGCTAGGGACCTAACCGGAGATTGGTGTCTGCGATTAAATTCGATTTCTCCTCCCAGAGATTCCAGTAGTCTTTCGGGACGAATTCCGAGATTAGTATCCTCTTGAATGAATAAACGCAGTTGATTGGACAGGTCAAGATAGTTTTTATTGTAGGGAGTCGCAGTCAAGAGAATACAGCGACTTTCATTGGTGTTGATATAGTCCTGTATCACCCGATAACGTTTACCCTCTCGATTGCGAAGGTTATGACTTTCATCGATAATTACCACTCGATAGCGCCGCAGATTAGGCAATTCCTGCATCACCTGACTTAAGGGGATAATTTTCGCTCTTAATTTATATTTATGGCTGTAATCCTCCCACATAGTTAGGAGGTTTTTCGGACAAATAATTAAGATTTCTAAATCGTAGTCTTCTTGCAAAATATATGCTAGAATGGAAGCGATGCGCGTTTTTCCTAACCCCACCACGTCGCCAATTAAGACCCCACCGCGTCTTTGCACATAACGAGCGGCAATTTTAATGGCCGATTTCTGAAAATCTAGTAAGTCTTGGTCAAACTGTCGGGGAATTTTGTATTCTGCTAAACCTGCCCTGGCTTCAAAGGAAAGATGGTAAGCTATTTTTAAATAGATATGATAGGGAGAAATCAGACTTTCCCGCGCCCAACTTTGGTTAATCACCTCGACAATATCCGCAGAAATATCTAAAGACCAAGTATCTGACCAACAATCATTAAACCACTTTTGTAATTTGGCACAAGCATCGTGGTCAAGGACATCAATATTTAATTCTCCCTGCTGTTGTAATCCCGCAAAAGTTAGATTACTGCTACCTAAAAATCCCACCGTTGGATTATTGACATCATCTCGATGAATAAGGTATAATTTAGCATGGAGATTATAGCGCAAAAATAGGCGAATTACTAGCTTACCCGCTTGGATTTGTTGACCCAAACGTTGCAAAGCTGCCTGATCGCGATTGCTAGGATTCCCCCAAGTTAATTGCTGGCAAAAATCCTGAACAATTTGTTTTTTTAAACGAGCGGAAGTTGCCTTATCTATACCATTTGATCTAGGCAATAAAGACAGGGATTGCTGTAGTAATTCCTGGGGTGCTTTCTGCATACCAATCAGGAGACGACAACAGGACAAATCACCACCGAGAAAGTGATCAATATAGGTGTCTATGGACTGCCAACCGCGCAAATTAAAATAACCCACGCAAAAATCAGCGCGTTGGGCTGCTAATAAACTTTCCTGTAAAATTGGCAATAAATGGGACTCAATATTATCAAAAATGCGCGGCATATTTTTAATTGGTTATGGTGGTGGGTTACGCGTTGCTAACCCACCCTACTGATAACTGAATTTATTTACTTAATCCAAACAGTTTTAACATTAACAAATTCGCGAATACCTTCGACACTTAATTCCCGTCCAAAACCGGAACGTTTAATACCCCCAAAGGGTAAGCGAGGATCGGATTTAACCATACCGTTAATAAACACACAACCGGCCTCAATTTCGGTAATTAAACGCTCAATTTCTTCGGGGTTATTCGTCCAAGCGCTAGAACCTAAACCAAAGGGACTATCATTAGCTAAAGCGATCGCTTCCTCGATATTTTTGACTCGAAATAGTAAAGCCACCGGTCCAAAAAATTCCTCTTTTTCCCCCGGAGAACCCACAGGAATATCGGTTAAAATCGTTGGTAGATAAAAGTTACCTTTTCCCTCTAAACGTTGACCTCCCACAAGGACTTTACCACCCATAGCGACAGTTTTTTCCACTTGAGCGGCAATTTCCGAGACGATCGATACCGTGGCCAAAGGACCGATATCAACAGTTTCATCGAGGGGATCACCCACTCTCAAAGCTTGGAATTTAGCCACTAATAACTGTTCAAATTGAGCGGCGACAGTTTCCATAACAATAAACCGTTTAGCGGCGATACAAGTCTGACCATTATTTAACAATCGCGCCGTCACTGCCGTAGCCGCTGCCGCCTCGATATCGGCAGTATCTAAAACGATAAAAGGATCACTACCTCCCAACTCCAAAACCACCTTTTTGATCTGTTTTCCTGCGGCGGCTGCTAAACTCATCCCCGCCGGTTCACTACCGGTTAAAGTGGCGGCTTTTACCCGTTCATCGTTAATTAAATCACTAACGCGATCGGCCCCGATCAAAAGAGTTTGAAAAGCGCCTTCGGGAAAACCGGCTTCTAATAAAATTCTTTCCACCGCTAAAGCTGATTGGGGGACATTAGAAGCGTGTTTGAGTAGGCCGACATTTCCCGCCATTAAAGCGGGGGCAGCAAAGCGAAATACTTGCCATAAAGGGAAATTCCAGGGCATAACCGCTAAAATTACCCCTAACGGTTGATAACGGACAAAACTGCGACTAGCATCGGTGGCAATCAGCACATCTTCCAGATAACCAGCGGCATGATCGGCATAAAAACGACAAACCAAGGCACATTTGAGGACTTCTGCGATCGCTGATTTGATTGGTTTCCCCATCTCTAAAGTCATGGTTTTAGCCAATGTCACCTGATCCCGTTCCAAAATATCTGCCGCTTGCCGTAACCACTGTCCCCGTTCACTGATGGTGGTGCGGCGATACTGCTGAAAAGTCGCGTCAGCTAGGGCCAATTTCGCCGCCAATTCCTCCGAGGTTAGAGGGTTAAAAGTCTTGAGAATTTCTCCGGTGGCAGGGTTGACTGAAGCGATACCCATATCCCAATTGTCTCCTATCGAGGGCTATATCTCTAGTTTAGTTCTCCGGTTGTCCCGCTGCTCACACCAATTTGGTAATCGGGATTAGGAGTCAGTCTCGATGAAAAAATTTTCACCCCCACAGATGAAAGAGGTTTCCTTCCCTACACCCCAACCCCCACACCCCCAACCCCCACACCCCCACACCCCACACCCCAACCCCCAACCCCCAACCCCTAACACCGATCAATACGGCGCTGCTGACATAATTCGATCGCTAATTGGATTGCCGCTTGCATACTCTGGGCCCTAGCGATACCAAGACCGGCGATATCAAAAGCCGTCCCGTGGTCTGGAGAGGTGCGAACAAAAGGTAAACCGATGGTAGTATTAACAGCACAGTCAAAAGCCATTAATTTCACGGGAATTAAGCCCTGATCGTGGTATAATGCCAGATATGCGTCGGCGGGTTGCCCTGCACCGCTAAACCAAGCGCGCCCCGGTTCCACCCAAAGCGTATCGGGGGGGACAAGGCCGATTAATTGGGTTTGCGGGTATTGCTGCCCCATTGACTCCAGCCAAGGCTGTAACCAGTCCTTTTCTTCCCTTCCCAGTTTTCCCGCTTCGCCACTGTGGGGATTAAGGCCGGATATGGCGATTTTTGGGTGATCGATGCCGAAATCTAGCTTTAAAGACTCGATCAATAGGTCTAGTTTTCGGGTCATCAGATCGGGGTTCAGAGCATCGGGAACTTCTCGCAGGGGGATGTGGGTAGTGGCGAGGAGAGTCCGTAAGTCGTAGCCGGTGTGAGGGGATTTAGCGACGAATAGCATCCCATAACGGTTAATTCCCGCCATGGTAGCCAAAACCTCCGTTTGACCGGGGAAATCATAACCGGCCAACTGCCAAGAGGATTTAGCGATCGGACCGGTGACAATACCGTCAAATTCGCCCTTGAGGGTGCGTTTTATGGCTTCTTGCAGGTAAAGAAAGCTAATTTCACCACTATGGGCATCCCCACGCCCGAAAACGATTTTTGACCGGTTGTAGGGCAAATCGATCAGAGAAAAGCGATCGAGAAGATGGGGATCGTGATAGGCTTTTTCGAGAAGCGTTCTTGTGCCGATTAGAGTAATCTGACAACTGGACGAGATTGAGGAATCGGCGATCGCTTTTAACACCACTTCAGGGCCGATTCCGGCGGGATCACCGACGGGGATAACTAGACGGGGAATAAAATAGGCGGATTCCATAAATTTTGGCCGTCAATATTGCTAATTCTCCCGATTAATCTCATCGTTGATAATTATCAGGAGGGAATAAATCAGTAAACAATTTTCAGTTTACTGTAATCTCATGGCGATAGATAGTAACTTTAGGCAAATTAAATTTTTCAACTTTTCTGTTTTCTTATTGCCCAAATTAGCCAGATTGTTGTAAGCTTATGACCCAACTACAACCCGATATATTCGTCAACAATCGTCCCGATACCGATGGAGACGAGGAAGAAGACTACTTCGATTATTTTTATGATGAACCGGGGAGTGAACCGGGGACATTAATTATTGAACCAGATGCCAAACCCTCGCGGATTATTTTAATCGACTACGATGAAGATAACGCCATTCGCAAGATGGATATTACTCCCAATGCTTGCGCCCCCTATATTGGCACAAATACCGTGTCTTGGATGGATATTCAAGGGTTAGGTAGTGAGACGGTTTTAAAACAGGTGGGAGCAATTTTTAATCTGCATCCTTTGTTATTAGAAGATGTAGTCAATGTACCCCAGCGACCCAAGTTAGAAGATTATAACAATCAATTGTTAGTGATTTCTCACATGGTGCGACTGAAAGAAGATGAAAGCGGTTTTGATACGGAACAGGTGAGTTTTGTCTTGGGAAAACGCTATCTTTTAAGTTTTCAAGAGGAGGAATTACAGGACTGTTTTGAGATAGTCAGAGATCGAATTCGCACTTCCCAGGGACGAGTACGGAAATCGGGGGCGGATTATTTAACCTATTTATTATTAGATACGATTATCGATGGTTATTTTCCCGTGGTAGAACACTACGAAGATCGGATTGAAGCGTTGGAAGATGCGATTATTAGTAATCCCGATCGAGATACAATGCAGGAAATCTATGATGTCCGTCGGGAATTATTGGCACTGCGTCGCTTAATTTGGCCGATGCGAAATGTCCTAAATTTACTGATGCGTGACCATCATGGTATAGTCAGCGATGAAGTACAAATTTATTTTCGGGATTCCTACGACCACGTCATTCAAATTCTGGAAATTATCGAAGCTTATCGAGAATTAGCGGCGAGTTTGATGGATGTTTATATGTCCACTATGGGCAATAAATTAAACGAAATTATGAAGTTTTTAACCGTAATTTCGACGATTTTTATTCCCTTAACTTTTATCGTTGGTGTCTATGGCATGAACTTCGAGAATATGCCAGAATTAAAAGGAGAATGGAGTTATTTCATGGTCTGGTTAGTCATGTTAGGCGTAGCGGGAGGCTTGATTTTCTACTTCTGGCGCAAGGGTTGGTTTAAACCAATTTATACGCTTAAAGAGGAAGCAAAAAGTTAGTTAACGAAGGCAGGAGACAGGAGCCGGTCGTCAGGAGACAGGAGACAGGTTTTGGGGTTTTGGGGTTTTAGGGTTTTAGTTCAATTTCCCCACTTCCCCACCTTCCCACTTCATAATTCATAATTCATAATTCATAATTCCCACTCCCCCATCACCCCATCACCCCATCACCCCACACCCCACACCCCACACCCCAACCCCCAACCCCCAACCCCCACCGAAAAACTTTTTCAGCCAACCCTAATTATTCGACCACAAATGCGAGGATTTGGCCTTGGTAACTGCCGAAGCTAATCTGTAAACCGGACTCTAGGGGAACTTCTTGGTTATGTACCTGTTTCCAGTGGCCATCTTGGTAGATAAAAGTACCAAAACGGGAGAAATCTTCGAGAAAGTATTGATAGTCTGGATGATCGTGTTTTTTACGGCAAATTATCCGACAATGGTTTTTACTAACCCATTTTTCAGTAATCTGTAGATCATTTTCCATGTCCCGTCCTATATTCATGCCACCACCACGGATTGACCATTTTCTTTCGGGACGATCGAGATAGTATAAGAAAGCGGCGGGCATGGTTCTGGAGATATTGGGCATAACCGTCGGTGATTGAGTCTCATCAAGGGTTTGCAGCAATTGCCCGTCGAATTCCGGGTGCATATAGAGAATCGGCAAAGTCCAAGCGGGTTGATTGTACTTGTAGAGGGTTAATAACTGCTGCCTGGCGATACGAACGGCCTGATCAATAGGGACTCTCGGACCGGGAAACAACTTGGACATCTGCGCTTCTTTGTCTTTGAACCCGAAGAGGGTGCGGGTAAAAACTTCGATAAAACTCAAGGCCTCTCGATCAGCGATCGCATCTCGCATAGCCAAAACTGCGGGAACGCCATGGTGAATCAAGACTTCCGCCAGACTGCTGCGGGGGATCATCTCCTGACCTGATTTAGCGGGATAAGCACCCCAGCAAGCATTAAAAACGGTTAAAATAACCTGATTTCTCACCAAAGCTTGGGCTAACTCCGTCCCATTTAGCTGTTCCCCCGTCCGCAGAAATAGGGAACCGCCATTGGGGGCGGCCATTCCGTGACCGGCGTAGAAAAAAGCTTGATATTTACCCGTATCCAAGGCCCTGGTCAGTTCTTCGGCCTCCGGTCGAATTAAGGTATCGACTTTGACTTTCACTCCCAAATTCTCAGGGAGGGAACTACTGCCCCCAGGGGAGATGGCCCGGATGAGATTGGCGGCCTCGGATTCCAGTGCCTGGTCGGAATTAGTTTCTCCACCCGTATTAATGGCGGTGAGGTTGAGGGAACTAGCGGCGGTTTTAATCTGTTTTTCGCCGATAACTAAGAGAATATTGAGACTATTACTTGGTTTTATCGGTGGCAGTGGGTCCACATCGCTGGTGGTGCGGCTAAAGAGTATATTCGGATGCAGAGATATGGCCTGTTTACCTGCTTGCTGCATAATTTCCCAGGGCAGCAGAATTAAATGGGGATTGCGACATTCCAAGCGAATTCGCAGGGGCTGATTTTTGCCGAGGGCGATTCCCTGACTTTGGGCGAAACTTTGACTAATTGATGCTTGAAATAACCATTGCCAGAGACTAATACCTAGTTTCTGCATTAATTGACCGCCATAACTGCCGCCTTCTCCCGAAAGAGTCAGTTTGGGTCGAGAATTTGCTTCTAATTGCTCTAACATCGGCAAGGTCGGCATTTTTTGCAGACAGAACATTTCCTGCCATGCCATCCATTCCGTGGTTAGACTCTCGGTCCATTCACAGTCATGATGCACATATCCCCCCGGTAGGGGTGCTTTCGTCACCCAACGGGCGAAATGATTACTCGTGGCTAAACTAGAGATCGCTAAATTTAGACTAGGGATGGCATCATCGGTCATTGTGGTTATTTAGAAGTCTATAGAATCTTATTCTAGAGGATTTCTGAAAGGCGAGAAAGAGTATTGTAAAGTTTTGTAGAAAATATATGCAAATAATAGCAAACAACTGCTACTGTGGTTAGTGCAAGTTTACCTTACAGTTCAAATGAAACTATCAGATTATGCCAAGAAAAAGGGGATCAGTTATGACACTGCTTGGAGGATGTGGAATCGAGGGCAGTTACAAGGAGAACGTCTTCCCACAGGAACAATTATTATCTTTGAAGATGACCGTTCAGTGCGTGAAAATAAAGTTGCTATTTATGCAAGAGTTTCTAGTTCAGAAAATAAATCTAACTTGGAGACTCAGGCGAAAAGATTAGAGGCTTATTGTACGGCGAAAGGCTATCAAATTGTCAGAGTAGTTAAAGAAGTGGGAAGTGGGGTTAATGACCACAGAAAGCTATTATTAAAACTTCTAGAACAAAATGATTATAACTTAATTGTCGTAGAACATAAAGACCGATTGAGTAGAGTAGGGTTCAATTATTTAAAAGTTCTTTTAGCCCAAACAAACCGAGACATAGAAGTAGTCAATTTAGCCGAGGAAAGAAAAGATGATTTGATGCAAGATTTTGTCAGCATAATCACTTCATTTTGCGCGCGACTGTATTCAATAAGACGAAGAAAAAGAAAAACGGAATGTTTAATTAAGTGCTTGGAGGAAGAGCCTGAAGTTAGTTCAAAGACATCTAATCAAATTTAATAAAAATGAATTTTTAGCATTTGATAAGTTGGCATTTTTATCAAAGAATCTTTATAATTGTGCTGTCTATTTAGGGTTGGCTGAATAAATCTAAAAACCTTGTTGGATAAGGCTTTTAGACTTTTTTGACCTCAAAAAGTGCCGACCATTGGAGTGATTGAGGGGAAAATTCCGGGACTTTTTCCCTGAAAATTAGGTAATTGACCAGGTGAAAATGGGTAAAACCCCACACCCCACACCCCACACCCCACACCCTACCACCACCGAAAAACTTTTTGCCGCAAACCCTATTTAAACCGTCAAGCTTTCTTTTCACATCAGCCATTTCTAACCATGACTGAGTTACACCATGCTTTGAAAACAAGCGCAGATTATCAAGCGTTACCAGCTAAAGTAAGCCAGTTAGTATTAAAGCAAGTAGAAAAAACTTTTAAATCCTATCAAAAAGCACAAGAACAATTCAAAAAATCGCCGAATAAATTTACAGGAGAGCCGAAATTACCACGCTATAAAGATAAGAAAAAAGGTAGAAACGTTTTAACTTATAACTATCAAGCCATCTCTAAAAAAGCCTTGAAGCA
>NZ_JADBTZ010000236.1:0-11656 GCF_020245885.1 Microcystis sp. M165S2
CTTTTTTGTCTGTAAAGGTAATATGACGTTTATCTTTTGATAGCTTCCATCCAGATACTTTATACTCAACGGAACGAGAATGTTTTTTAAACTTAGGGTAGCCTTTCTTTCCTTTAACTTGATTTTGGCAATTATCGTAAAACCGAGTAATTGCTCGCAAGGTTCTTTCTACGGCAGTCTGGCAAGCATGGGAGTTTAAATCATCAACAAATTTAAACTCTTTCCTTAATGCTGTGTTGTACCGAAATAACTCTGTTTTGCCAACACCCTGATTATCCATCCAATAACGCAGAACTTTATTCCGAACAAACTGAGTTGTCCGTATTGCTTCATTAATGGCTTCTATCTGATTAGGTTTTGGCTTAACTTTGTATTCTAGTACAAACATTTTGACACTGCTCGACCTACTATCAATATCTTAACACAAAATTCTTTAAGTTGACTATACATATTTAAGCGGAGGGCGGGGCTTGTACCCAAATTTTCGGTCAACTTCTAGGCATGAATTGTAATGTCCCCACGGATATCTGTTTTTCCTTCGAGAGATTTTGTGCGCGGGGAGGAAAAACCGACGAACATCGAGACGGTTGGGGAATCGCTTTTTTTGAGGGTTTAGGATGTCGAACTTTTATTGATGTTAAACCCTCGATCGCTTCTCCCATTGCGGCATTAATTAAAAACTATCCCATCCATTCTACCAATGTTATCGCCCATATTCGCAAAGCTACCCAAGGAGAAATTAAACTAGAAAACTGTCATCCTTTCCGGCGTGAATTGTGGGGAAAATATTGGGTTTTTGCCCATAATGGTCATTTAGAAAATTTCTCACCGGCTGCGGGAGATTTTTATCAACCGGTTGGGGACACGGATTCGGAAAAAGCTTTCTGTTTAATTCTTAATACCCTGCGAGAGACTTTTCCCCAGGGCAAACCTTCCCTAGAACAACTTTATCAAGTCCTAAAAACTATCACAAACTCTATCGCTTGTCAAGGAATTTTTAATTATCTTTTATCCGATGGTGAACATTTTTTGCCCATTGTTCGACGAAATTAAGCTATATAATCCGTCAGTATCCTTTTGCCGCCGCTCATTTAATCGATGAAGATGTTAGCGTTGATTTTCAAGCTTTAGCTCGTCCGAGCGATCAAGTGGCAATTATTGCCACTACACCCTTAACTGATAATGAAGTTTGGACAGCGATTAATGCAGGAGAATTATTAGTTTTTCAGGAGGGTGCGGCAATTTTAAGTTAATCTTACCAGTTGTCACTTTGTCGAGATTTTTCTAAATCAATTAACTGAGTTTTTAGCCCTAACCAATCTAATTGATTGGTTAGGCAATCTGACCTGATTTTTCCCGCTTCTAGATAAATGACTCTCTCGGCAAATTCCTCTAAAAAATCCAGTTGATGATTGACCATAATTATCGTCATTGAACTTTGATTATTTAATACTTCTAATAACCTGGTGGCCGTTCCTGTATCTAGAGCAGAAGTGGGTTCATCTAATAACAGTATGCTCGGTTCTAACAGCAAGGCTCTGGTAATTGCCACCAATTGTCTTTGTCCTAAAGATAATTCTAACTCCCCGCGTTCAAACCACTGTTCGGGAATTTTTAATAGGGATGTCCAATGGTCAATTCTCTGATTAATTTCAGCAGGGGTAAGTTTTTTTAATTGCAAAGGATAAGCGAGGGCATCTCGAACAGTCATTCCTAATAATTTCGACTCTTGTGGCAATAAAACTATCTGTTGTCGCAGGGAAATAACCGGTATTTCCTTAATCGATTTACCCTGAAAATAAATATTTCCCGTGGTTGGTTCCTGCAAACGATTTAACAATCGCAAAAGAGTCGTTTTTCCTGCCCCAGATGCCCCGACAATAGCCAACTTTTCTCCTTGCTTGATGCTAAAAGTAATATCTTCTAACAGATAGGTGCTGGCCTGTCGGATAGCTAAATTTACTTGCTGTAGTTCTAAAATCAAGAGCGGTCTTTTCCTTACTTAGTTCAAGTTTATTATATAATAAAAATAGCCCAATGAGTTCGGCAGGTATTCCCCATGGTTAGTCAAGTTAACAAAACCGAGATTATCTATCCTGAGAGCGACGGTAAACCGATGGCAGATAATACTAAACAATTTAACTGGATAGTGACGATTAAGCAGAATCTCGACTGGTTATATATCGATGATCCCCAGGTATTTGTAGCGGGGGATCTGTTATGGTATCCTGTGGAAGGCCAGCCGAAAATTGCCGCCGCTCCTGATACGATGGTAGTATTTGGCAGACCGAAAGGCGATCGAGGTTCCTACAAACAATGGCAAGAAGATAATCTTGCTCCTCAAGTCGTCTTTGAGATTCTTTCTCCCAGTAATACCTCCATCGAAATGGCCAAAAAATTGCTATTTTATGATCGCTATGGAGTCCAAGAATACTACGTCTATGATCCCGATGATAATAGTCTAGAAGCTTGGCAGCGAATTGGTGACAGTTTAGACAGTGTTAGTGAGGTTAATAATTGGGTGAGTCCCCGTTTAGGCATTCGTTTTTACTTAACCGACGAGTTAAAAATTTATCGTCCTGATGGTACTCAATTTTTGTCCTACAGCGAAATTAATCAACTACTGGAGCAGGAAAAGCAACGGGCTGAAAATGAACACAAACGGGCAGAACAGGCCAATCAGCAGTTAGTAGAAATGGAGGAAAAACTGCAAAAATATCGGCAACTTTTTGGGGAATTACCTAACTAGGGTCTGCTGAAAAAGTTTTTCGGTGGGGGTTGGGGGTTGGGGGTTGGGGGATGGGGGATGGGGGATGGGTTTTACCAATTTTCAGGAAAAAAGTAGCTGAATTTTCCTCCCAATCACTCCTAGCTAAGGCACTTTTTGGGGGGAAAAAGTCTAAAAGCCTTATCCAACAAGGTTTTTAGATTTATTCAGCCCGGCCTAACTAGCGACGGGATTATAACAAAAAAAGAGGACAGGTTAGTCCTCTTAACAAGATTAGTTTTCGCTAAATATTAAACACAGAATGATTGCCAGGCCTAGTAGGCTAGACCCATACTGCGGGTGGTTTCTGCTCCGAGATAAACCCGAATGCTTAGGAAATCCGTCGGACAAGCCGTTTCGCAACGTTTACAACCAATACAGTCTTCAGTGCGCGGGGAGGAGGCAATCTGGGCAGCTTTACAGCCATCCCAGGGAACCATTTCCAGCACGTCGAGGGGACAAGCCCGAACGCATTGGGTGCAACCGATACAGGTATCGTAAATTTTAACGCTATGAGACATTGAATTATGACTCCTTACCGAGTGTTCTCCATGTTAAATTTCGGGTTTATCGGTTAGTTTACCTTACAGCGATCTGTTCATCGCTCGATCGGTGACATAACTTTAAACTCTGTAACACTTGGGGCCAAATGGCGATCGCTAGTCGGGGATCGGGTAATCCTAAAATAGCCTTAAAGAATTGCTTGCCGGGGTTACGGGGGGAACCGAAAAAGGTAATCTGGATCGCAAGATAATTTATTTCGTTTGCCAGTATGACAGAAATAGCGATCGAATCGATCCTACAGGAAAATCGGCTGTTTCCTCCCAGTGCCGAATTTTCTCAGAATGCCACAATTAAAAGCTTTGAAGAATACCAGCAACTCTACGCCAAAGCCAAGGCCGATCCCCCGGCTTTTTGGGCCCAATTAGCCGAAAAAGAATTACATTGGTTTGAAAAATGGTCAGAGATTCTTGACTGGCAGCCCCCCTTTGCTAAATGGTTCGTCAACGGCAAGATTAATATTTGTTACAACTGTATTGACAGACATCTCACGACATGGAGACGCAATAAAGCTGCCATTATTTGGGAAGGAGAACCGGGAGACAGCCGCACCATTACCTACGAACAGCTACACCGAGAAGTCTGTCAATTTGCCAACGCTTTAAAGGAATTAGGCGTAAAAAAAGGCGATGTGGTCGGAATTTATATGCCGATGATTCCCGAAGCAGCGATCGCTATGTTAGCCTGTGCCAGAATTGGCGCGCCCCACAGTGTAGTTTTTGGGGGATTTAGTGCCGATGCTTTGCGCGATCGTCTTAATGATGCGGCTGCTAAGGTGGTAATCACTGCCGATGGTGGTTTCCGCAAGGATAAAGTAGTTGCCCTCAAGGAACAGGTAGATCTGGCTCTAGCCGATAATAGCGCCCCCAGTGTGGAAAAAGTTCTCGTTGTCCAGCGCAGCAAGGAACCCATCAATATGGTTGCCGATCGCGATTACTGGTGGCATGATCTACAAAAACAGGTATCTGCTAATTGTCCGGCCGAACCGATGGATAGCGAAGATATGTTATTTATCCTCTACACCAGTGGTTCCACCGGCAAACCGAAAGGAGTCGTCCACACCACCGGCGGTTATAATCTCTACACCCATATCACCAGCAAATGGATTTTTGACCTGAAAGACACCGATGTTTACTGGTGTACTGCCGATGTGGGTTGGATTACTGGCCATAGTTATATCGTTTACGGACCTCTCTCCAATGGTGCAACCACGGTAATGTATGAAGGGGTTCCCCGTCCCTCTAATTTAGGCTGTTTTTGGGATGTAATTGAGAAATATCGCGTTAATATCTTTTATACTGCCCCCACTGCTATCCGCGCTTTTATCAAAATGGGTGAAGATATCCCCAATACCCGGGATTTATCCTCTTTGCGCTTACTGGGAACCGTGGGAGAACCGATTAACCCGGAAGCGTGGATGTGGTATCACCGGGTTATCGGTAAGGAAAAATGTCCGATTGTCGATACTTGGTGGCAAACGGAAACCGGGGGAATTATGATTACTCCCTTACCCGGGGCAATTGCCACCAAACCGGGGTCAGCAACCCTACCTTTTCCCGGTATTATGGCCGAAGTGGTGGACTTAGAGGGCAATCCCACCCACGCGAATGAGGGGGGTTATCTGGTGGTCAAATATCCCTGGCCCGGTATGATGCGAACAGTCTATAAAAATCCCGATCGCTTCCGCAATACCTACTGGGAACATATCGCCCCCAAAAATGGCCAATATCTCTATTTTGCCGGGGATGGTAGTCGTCAGGACGAGGACGGTTATTTCTGGGTAATGGGGCGCGTCGATGACGTGATGAGCGTTTCTGGCCACCGTTTAGGGACAATGGAGATCGAATCAGCTTTAGTATCTCATCCCGCGGTAGCGGAGGCGGCTGTAGTGGGACGACCGGATGAAATTAAAGGGGAAGAAGTCTATGCTTTTGTGACTCTCGAGGGGCATTATGAAGCGAGTCCGGAGTTAGCGCAAGCATTAAAGGATCACGTTGTCAAGGAAATTGGCATTATTGCTCGACCGGGAGAAATCCGTTTTACCGATGTGCTGCCAAAAACGCGATCGGGTAAAATTATGCGTCGTCTCTTGCGAACTTTAGCATCAGGTCAAGAGATTTCTGGTGATACTTCTACTCTAGAAGATCGATCGGTTCTGGATAAATTACGGCAAGGTGCGTAATTTAATTGCCGGTTTTTCCTAGTAGTTAGGGTGAGGAATTAAGAGTTAATCTTATCTCACTCTAACTAAAGTGATGCTCGGTGAACATATTTGCTCAAGCAGCAAAGCTATAACGGTTCTTCGTTACTTGGTATGGTTCGATCGGGCGGCATAAATCGACTAAATTCTTATCTGGCAAAAGACTTAATTGATTAGTTCGCTCTAGATCGAAAACAATTGACAAATATCGCAGCAATGTCTTTCTCTATAGAGTCCATTTGGTATCTTTCCCAAAATCATTACCCAGTATGGATTAGAGCGAATTAGCCAAAATACCTGTAATTCTTACCCGTGAAGCGTCACAAGAGAGATACCAAATAGGTTCTATAAGCAGATTAAATATTACTACCTATTGACAAATTAGTATATATGTTGTATGACGGGGTGATATACAGAAAGTTGACCCACATCGTTACCCCAGAGAGTGTTATATAGAAAGTTTTCGTATAATATGTAGTTAGCTGGCTTTCGTCCTGCCCCTCAATAGCAGCAGTTTTCTATCTTTAGTAGAGCCTATGCCCATCTACACTTTTAAGGACAAGCAACTTACTGAGGTTAAGAGCACTCAGTTTGGAGCAGAAGGGATTCAAGAGCGTAATGATCTTCAAGCGGCGTTAAGGGATAAAATTACGGTCATCTCTCCGGATACATTGGTTATTGCTGAAGAGTTCTCAGAGTGGACTGAGGGAGCTAGAAGGATTGACCTGCTCGGCATTGATAAGCAAGCAAATTTGGTAGTTGTCGAACTTAAAAGAGATGAAACAGGCGCTCATATGGAATTGCAAGCGCTGCGTTACGCTGCTATGGTTTCTACACTAACCTTCAAAAGGGCTGTTGAAATCCACCAGCAATATCTAGACAAACGCTGCATTGATAAAAGCGCTGAAGAAGAAATCCTCAATTTTTTGGGTTGGAGTGATTCCTTGGAAGAACAATTTCCCAAAGATGTCAGAATCGTCCTCGCCGCTGCTAATTTTTCTAAAGAACTGACTACATCAGTGATGTGGCTCAATAAGCGCGATAGTGATATTCGCTGCGTTCGTCTACAGCCTTATAGACTTGGTGAAGAGCTTCTGCTTGATATTGAGCAGATAATCCCCTTGCCAGAAGCGGAGGAATATCAGGTGAAAGTGCGAGAGCAAGCATCGGCTCAACGAGCTGCTGCCAGTTCTAGCAAAGACAAGACAAAATATCAGTTTCTTGGGAAAGACTATAATAAGCGCCAGCTTGTCCTGGCTATCGTTGCTCATTATCTCCAGACTCACCCGAATACAACCTTTGAGCAATTACGTCAAGTTTTTCCTGATGCGATTTGTCGGAATTTTGGTGTTGTAGCTCTGCTAGAAAAAGCAGAGTCTAAAGGAGGCGCAAAACGCTATTTCTTAAATGAGGAACAATTACTCAAAACTGGAGAGGGCGAAACCATTGCCGTTTGCAACCAGTGGGGAATTGATAACATTAGTCCAATCCTTGAAATTGCCAAGAGCCAAGGCTATCAAATAGAAGAACTGTAAAACCTTATCCGGCCTTGATTGGAGCGCGTTATACTATATATCGGTCACGAGGATTATTCTCTTTATAGAAAGCACGATAGAGGTCAAGTGGTTACAACTCTTAACAAGCCATCTTCTCTAATTCATGAAATCCAGCTGGAAAACCTGGGTAACTGGAGCTTATTCAAATTCAGTGAATCCCTTCAACTGCGAATGGAAAGCTTGTTGGAAAAGAAAAAAACTGATCAAATTACTCCTGATGAAATTGCTGAGTTAGATGCAATTGGGGAGTTAGATCGAATTTTTACCCATATTAATGCGATGCTTGCTGCTCAAAATGTCAATCAGTCATGAACTTAAGCAAGCAATTCGAGAACGGGCTAAATACATCTGTGAGTATTGTCATTCACCGGAGCGACTGAGTGCTAATCGATTTACCGTTGATCATGTCATTCCAAAATCTTTGGGTGGTTCTGATGAACTTGATAATCTCGCACTTGCCTGTCGTCGTTGCCATGAGAGGCGATACAACTTTGTAGCTGGCATTGATCCAGATACTCAGGAGATTGTTCCTATGTTCAATCCTCGCAAACAAAAGTGGGAAGAGCATTTCGTTTGGCTAAGTCAAGGCGTTGTTATAGAAGGAACTACGCCGATTGGTCGTGCAACTTGTCTTCGGCTTGATTTGAATGATAACCGTTATCCAGAAAACGATTCCATTCGAGAAACAAGACGTTTTTGGACACAAACTGGATTGCATCCTCCAGCAGATGATCCATGCCAAGCCTAAGCAGTGTTGTCGCCAGCCAGTTAACTTCACCGTTGGTTGGATTTCATCAATGATGGGCGATCGCAAATTCGTCGTAAGTTAGAGGATAGTCCCAGTTTAAGCAGTTATCCCGCGCAAATTTTGGACAAGGAATATACCAGAGCGCGTCGGGAAACCGCCAGACAAACAGGTTTAGTCCTTAGCATTTTTCCCGAGTTTTGTCCCTATACTATCGCGCAGGTGATAGAAGATTGGTTGCCCGGTGATAGCCTGGATTGAAGGTTAAATAATACTAAATCCGGTTATTAAAGACTGATTATCTATTCCCCCTTTTGCATGAGTGCCTGTCTTGATATGTAGCCTATACTCAAGGGATTTAGTATAAATTACCTAAAAAAGCAAAAAGGGAAATATATTCCCTTTTTCTGGCTTTTATGGACCCATATGCTAAACGATTTCGGGTTTAACACCTCTTTGGTCGAGAACTTTCTGTAATTCAGCTTCGTCGGTTTTGGTCAAAGAAGTGCGTAACACTTTACCTCCGTAGGGGGCCACTTCATCGAGGACCTTATCGGGGGTAACTTTTTGGACGAGAACAAAGAGAGCAGAGGTACTGGGCTGCAGGGTTTCTCCCAATTCCCGCATAAAATTGTCATCCACACCGATATCAGTTAAAGCACCTCCCAAAGCGCCACCAGCAGCACCGAGGACAGCCCCTAATAAAGGGGATAAAAAGAGCATTCCGATTAATAATCCCCAGAAACTGCCACTTGCCGCTCCTGCTGCCGTTAAATTGACCGCTTGCTTGAGTTTAATCTGGCCATCTTTGTTTTTAACCACTACGGCAGCATCTTCTAACTCGATGAGATGTTCCTGTTGCAGTTTAGCCAAAGTTAAACGAACTTCTTCTGCTTTAAATTCGTCCTCATAGGCGATGACAAATAGATCAGCCATAGTTTTTCCTCGATTATTAGTAAATAAAACCTTTATACACTACTTTTGCCGGATTAAAACGTTTGAGGTATCGGAGAATACCTCAAACCCATGGAGATTAGCTGTCATAAATACGAGCTTCAAAAGCATCGGGATTTTCTTGACAGTATTCCTCAAAATAGGTTTTTTCCGGTTTTTTAGCGCGTTGGTGTGCCAATTCTGCCTGTAATTCCTCAACAACATCCCAAGCTGCGGCACAATCGGGAGAATTTCCCCCTTTTTCAGCACATACTGCCCGGGCAATATCTCTAGCTTTGATAATCTCCGCTTCTAAATCAAAACTGCGGGGCTTTTCGACGGCGTTACCTTTATGGAGGATGTCACTAACAGATATAACACCGAGTAAATCACCTTTAATTACCGGTGCGAAACGAATACCGGTATTAGCAAATAAGCGAGCTACATATTCAACCCCGAGGTCGGGATTAATCACGATGCAGGGTTTGCTCATCACTTCATAGACTCGCACCTTTTGCGGATCTTGACCGAAAGCGACGACTTTATAGACAATATCGGTTTCAGTGATAATTCCGTAAGCATCTTCATCGTGACGACGATCAACAATGAGAGTTCTAATGTTCTTTTCTCTCATCAATTGTACTGCTTTGGCAACGGTTTCAGAACCTTTAATCTTGGCCACCTCCGTGGTCATAATTTCAGCTGCTTTCATAGTCATAGTTAGAGAAGTTAAGTTGTGCCTTTGTTATTTTAGGATATAAACTGACCCCTAATGCTGACGGCTGACGGACAAAAAACTGATCCCCTATTAACGCCATTCTACCAGTTGTCGTTCTTGGACAACCAAACCATATACTGTCTCGGTTTGACGGGCTAAATTCGCCCAATGAAAGCGTTTTTCTAGGTCTTCGTAGGCGTGATTAACTAATTTTTGAGCGTATTCGGGATGATTTAAAACCTCTAAAATGCCCCAAGCGAGGGAATCGGGATTATTGACCCGGGTGACAATTCCCGTTTGGCCATGACGGACAACTTCGGGAAAACCGCAGGTATCGGAAACTACCACGGGAACCCTAGCGGCGAAACTTTCCAAGGCGACAATACCAAAAGGTTCGTAAAGACTGGGAAAAACGGCACAATCGGCCACGGTTTGGAAGCGATCGAGGTTTTCATCGGACATAAAGCCCGTAAAATAACAATGATGCCAGATACCGAGATGCCAGGCCTGTTGTTTGAGTTTGTCGGTATTGCCGCCACCGATAATGACAAATTTAGTTTTAGCCCCAGTCTGAGCGAGGACTTTTGGGGCAGCGTTGAGTAACACCGAAACCCCCTTTTCAAAGGTCATGCGCCCGACGTAATAGACGATTTTTTCGTGATCTTCGGCATATTGACGACGAAAAGCTCGGTAATCAAAGTTAGGGTCTCTTTGCTTTTTCTCGGCCCGAATACCGTTATAAACCACATCGATTTTATCCCAGGGTGCGCCCAAAGCTCGATGGACTTCATGACGCATATAGCCGGTACAGACGATAACGCGCCAAGCATTATAGACGAGGGTTCCCTCTTTGCTGCCGATATAGCGTTGGGTGTCGGTGTGCAGTCCGTTATAACGTCCGTATTCCGTGGCGTGAATAGTGGCAATCAAGGGTATTTTAAAGAGATGTTTCATGGCGATGGCTGCATCTCCTACTAACCAATCGTGGGCATGAACAAGGTCAAATTTTCCGTATTCGGCGATTAGTTTGCCGCCCTGTTGCCCCATGCTGTTATTCATGTTGACCACCCAATGGAAAAAGTCATTGCCGGGGGGTACGGGGACGCGGTGGATGTGAATGCCTTCGACCAGTTCGTAACTGGGGGCCTGACCGAATTCGATCGTGATTAAATGGACTTCATGACCGAGTTTGACGATTTCGGGATAGAGTTCAGCGACATGACGGGCGATACCGCCCACTAATCGCGGTGGAAATTCCCACGCTAACACTAAAATCCTCATTTTTCCCTAACCTCGACCTGATTTAAGCTGTTGACATACTCCCACCGTCAAGCTACGCTGTGACGGGGGATTCTTGACCTATCACTATCGGAAATTCCTTGTTCAACGAGACAGCTTAGATTCTCAATGTCTCCACTGAAAACCTTTCTTACCGGACTCTCCCAAGGCGTTTGGGTCTGTTTCTGTTTGCCCAACAGTACCGTTGAGATGATTTCCCAAATATTGTAACCCTTTTTTTAGAATATTTATTGCTGCATTATGATCCCTATCTAAGACTGTTTTACAGTTAGGACATTGATGAGTTCTAGTACTTAATGTTTTTTGAACTCTTGTTCCACAAACTGAACAATCTTGGCTAGTAAAATGGGGAGGAACAGCAACACAAACAATCCGATAAATCTTGGCAAAAAATTCAAACCATTCAGTGAATTGATACCAAGAAGCATCAGAAATCGACTGGGCAAGCTGACGATTTTTGACTAAGTTTCTTACCTTTAAAGCTTCATAGACTACCAGATCATTAGACTGGACTAACGCCAAAGCGTCTTTAATTGCTTTGTCTTTACGTTGTCTTGACACTTTAAGGTGAAGCCTAGCTACTTTTATCCGTTGCTTGTGATAGTTGTTAGACTGTTTCTTTCCTTGACGAAATCGTTTTGATAATCTCCTTTGTGCTTTTTGAAGTCGTTTTTCTGACTTGCTTAAATAACGTGGATTTTCTACAGTATTGCCTTGAGCATCGGTATAAAATTCCTTTAACCCTAAGTCAATTCCTGTTATTTGTCCCGTTGGTTTATGGTATTCTTGCCGTTCTACGTCAATCAAAAACTGGCAATAATAACCGTCAGCACGTCTAACAACTCTTACCCGTTTAATCTGTTGTTCTGAATAATAA